>NZ_BACW01000567.1:0-9128 GCF_000333315.1 Curtobacterium sp. B8 | reverse complement strand
CCGCATCACCGTTGGTGGCCCCTCGGGTCAGGCCGGTGCGCTCCGCCTCGCGATCGCGCGTGCGCTGAACGAGATCGACCGCGAGAACAACCGCCGGCGCTCAAGAAGGCCGGCTTCCTCACCCGTGACGCCCGCGTCATCGAGCGCAAGAAGGCCGGTCTCAAGAAGGCCCGCAAGGCGTCGCAGTTCTCGAAGCGCTAGTCGCTCACCGAACCCGATCGCAATGCCGCGTCTGTTCGGTACCGACGGTGTTCGTGGTCTCGCCAACGGCGAGCTGACGGCCGCGCTGGCTCTGGGTCTCGCCCAGGCCAGCGCGGCCGTGCTCACACACGGACACCATGCGGACGCCCGCCGTGCGTCCGGTCGACCGCGTCCCCGCGCGGTCCTGGCGCGCGACCCGCGCGTCTCCGGCGAGTTCCTCGGTGCTGCCGTCGCAGCCGGGCTCGCCTCCGCCGGCGTCGACGTGCTCGACGCCGGGGTCATCCCCACCCCCGCTGCCGCGTTCCTCGTCGCGGACATCGACGCCGACTTCGGCGTGATGATCTCCGCGTCGCACAACCCGGCGCCCGACAACGGGATCAAGTTCTTCGCCGCCGGTGGCCGCAAGCTGCCCGACGAGGTCGAGGACCGCATCGAGGCGGCCATGCACGACCACTCGGCGCCGACCCCGACCGGCGGCGACGTCGGCCGGATCACCCGCTTCGCGGACGCCGAGGACCGCTACGTCGTGCACCTGCTCGGCACGCTCCCGGCCCGGCTCGACGGGATCCACGTCGTGCTCGACTGCGCCAACGGGGCCGCGTCGGCGGTCTCGCCCGAGGTGTTCCACAACGCCGGGGCCAAGATCACCGTGATCGGTGCCGACCCGAACGGCGTGAACATCAACGACGGTGTGGGCTGGACGCACCTCGACAACCTCGCCCGCGCGGTGCTTGAGGCCGGCGCCGACGTCGGCATCGCGCACGACGGCGACGCCGACCGCTGCCTCGCGGTGGATGCCGCCGGCAACCAGATCGACGGCGACCAGATCATGGCGATCCTCGCGCTGTCGCTCAAGGAGCGCGGGCAGCTCCACGACGACACGCTCGTCGCGACCGTCATGTCGAACCTCGGGCTCATCCGGGCCATGTCGGACAACGGCATCGCGGTCGAGCAGACCGCCGTGGGTGACCGGTACGTGCTCGAGCGCATGAACGAGGGCGGCTTCTCGATCGGCGGCGAGCAGTCCGGCCACGTCATCCTCAACGAGTTCGCCACCACCGGCGACGGCATCCTCACCGGACTGCACCTCGTCGCCGAGATGGCACGGACCGGCAAGTCGCTGGCCGAGCTCGCCGCGTGCATGACGGTGTTCCCGCAGGTGCTCCTCAGCGTGCGCGGTGTCGACCGGACGGGGCTCGACGACCAGGGCGTGCAGGACGCGGTCGCGGCGCACACCGCCGCGCTCGGCGACTCCGGACGGGTGCTCCTGCGGCCGTCCGGCACCGAGCCCGTCGTGCGGGTCATGGTCGAGGCGGCGTCCCAGGCCGATGCCGAGCGCATCGCCGAGGACCTCGCCGCCGTCGTACGCGCGCGGCTCGCGATCGAGGACGCCGCGTAGGACCGAACTGCTGGAGCGGTGACCGGCGCAAGTCTCCGCCGCACAACCAAAGACCCCCGGAACCGCGCGATGCAGTGGTTCCGGGGGTCTTTGGTTGTGCGCAGGCCGGCGGCACCGCGTGTGCGGCGCTCGCTCAGATCTTCCGGAGCAGCACCGAGTTGACCTTGTGGTTCGCGCCCTTCTTGAGCACGAGCGTGGCCCGGGAGCGCGTCGGCAGCACGTTCTCGACGAGGTTCGGCTCGTTGATCGCCCGCCACACCTCGGTCGCCGTGCGCACCGCGTCCTCGCGGGAGAGCGAGGCGAAGCGGTGGAAGAACGAGTCCGGACTGGAGAACGCTTCCTCCTGCAGAGCGAGGAACCGGTCGACGTACCAGGATTCGATGTCCTTGGTCTTCGCGTCGACGTAGATGGTGAAGTCGAACAGGTCGGACAGCGCGAGCCGCCCGTTCGTCGGCGCCGCGAGCACGTTCAGTCCCTCGACGATGAGGATGTCCGGCTGTCGGACGACGACTTCGGCGTCGGGCACGATGTCGTACACGAGGTGCGAGTAGAACGGCGCCCGGACCTCGGCGGCCCCGCTCTTGACCTGGCTCACGAAGCGGAGCAGCGATCGGCGGTCGTACGACTCGGGGAAGCCCTTGCGGTCCATGATCCCGCGGCGTTCGAGTTCGGCGTTCGGGTAGAGGAACCCGTCGGTGGTCACGAGCTCGACCCGTGGCGTGTCCGGCCAGCGCTTCGTCAGCTCACGGAGCAGGCGCGCGACGGTCGACTTGCCGACGGCGACCGAGCCCGCGACGCCGATGACGAACGGCGTCCGGCTCGCGCGTTCCCCGAGGAAGGCGGAGGTCGACGCGTGCAGGTTGCGTGCGCCGGCGGCGTACAACGTCAGGAGGCGCGACAACGGCAGGTAGACCTCCTGCACCTCCCGCATGTCCAGCCGGTCGCCGAGCCCGCGCAACTGCACGATCTCGGTCTCGGTGAGCGACAGGTGCTCCTTCGGGGCGAGCTGCGCCCACTCGTCGCGGGGGATCTCCACGAAGGGGGTCGGGTGCGCGACGGCGGTGTCCGTGATCGGCATGGGGACGAGCGTACCGACGGGAGGCCCTGATCACGTGAGCCGACCGGCTCACGTGCACCGCGCCTCCCGTCAGCACCGTCAGCACCGTCAGCACCCTCAGGCGGGCAGGGCCGCCTCGATGGCGGCGACGACCTCGGGGGCGTCCGGCTTGGTGGTCGGACGGAAGCGCGTGACGGTGCCGTCGGGCGCGACGAGGAACTTCTCGAAGTTCCACGAGACCCGGCCGGCCTTGCCGGAGGCGTCCGGGGTCTCCTTGAGGGCCTGGTAGAGCGGGTGGGCGCCCTTGCCGTTGACCTTGACCTTCTCGGACATCGGGAAGGTGACACCCCAGGTGGTGGAGCAGTACTCCTCGATGGCCTCGGACGAGCCGAGCTCCTGCAGGAACTGGTTGCTCGGGAAGCCGAGGACCGTGAACCCACGCGGTCCGTACTCCTTCTGGAGCGCCTCGAGCTGCTCGTACTGCGGCGCCAGCCCGCAGCGGGAGGCGACGTTGACGACGAGGACGGCCTTGTCCGCGAACTCCCCGAACGTGGTCTGCTCACCGTGCAGCGTCGTGATCTCGATGTCGTCGAAGCGTCCCATGGCCGAAACGGTATCCCTCTCGTGGCGGGCATGCAGGGTGGGCATCCAGCCAGACCGTAGGATCGAGCGCATGTGTGGAATCGTGGGCTACGTCGGCACCAACAGCAGCCAGGACGTCCTCCTCGGTGGTCTCCGTCGGCTCGAGTACCGTGGCTACGACTCGGCGGGCATCGCCGTCGTGGACGGCGCGTCGGACCTCGCCTCGGCGAAGAAGGCCGGCAAGCTCCAGGCCCTCGTCGACGAGCTCGAGGCGCACCCGATCGCGGACGGCGGCACCGGCATCGGGCACACCCGGTGGGCGACGCACGGTGGCCCGACCGACGGCAACGCGCACCCGCACCTGGCCGACGGCGGCAAGCTCGCGCTCATCCACAACGGCATCATCGAGAACTTCGCGGAACTCCGCGCCGAGCTGGAGTCCGACGGCGTCGTGTTCACCAGCGAGACCGACTCCGAGGTCGCGGCCCACCTGGTCGCGAAGTCCTTCCGCGACACCGGCGACCTGACGGCGGCCATGCAGCAGGCGGTCCAGCGGCTCGAGGGCGCGTTCACGCTCCTCGTCGTGCACGCTGACCAGCCGGGCGTCGTCGTCGGCGCCCGCCGCAACTCGCCGCTCGTGGTCGGACTCGGCGACGGCGAGAACTTCATGGGCTCGGACGTGGCGGCGTTCGTCGCGCACACGCAGCGCGCCCTCGCCATCGGGCAGGACGAGATCGCCACGATCCGTCCCGACGGCGTCGACGTCATCCACTTCGACGGCACCCCGGCGACGCCGAGCGAGTTCGAGGTGAACTGGGACGCGTCCGCGGCCGACAAGGGCGGCTGGACGTCGTTCATGGCGAAGGAGATCAGCGAGGAGCCCGAGGCCGTCGCGAAGACGATCCTCGGCCGCGTGCACGACGGCGCGGTGACCCTGACGGACCTCGACCCGATCGCCGACCGGCTCGCCCGGGTCGACCGCGTCATCGTCATCGCCTGCGGTACCGCGGCCTACGCCGGCATCCTCGGCAAGTACGCCATCGAGCAGTGGGCGCGCGTCCCGGTCGAGGTCGAGCTCGCCCACGAGTTCCGGTACCGCGACCCGGTGCTCGACGACCGCACGCTCGTGGTCTCGATCAGCCAGTCGGGCGAGACCATGGACACGCTCATGGCCGTGAAGTACGCCCGCGAGCAGGGTGCGCAGGTCCTCTCGATCTGCAACACCCAGGGTGCGACGATCCCGCGCGAGTCCGACGCGGTGATCTACACGCACGCCGGGCCCGAGGTCGCCGTGGCCTCGACGAAGGCCTTCATCGCCCAGGGCGTCGCGCTGTACCTGCTCGGGCTGCACCTCGCCACGCTGCGCGGGACCCTGACGGCCGAACAGATCGCCGAGCAGGTCGCCGAGCTCGAGGGCCTCGCCCCGAAGCTGCAGCAGACCATCGACGACGCGTCCGGCATCAAGGACCTCGCCCGCTGGATGGCGGACACCCGCAGCGTGCTCTTCCTCGGCCGCCACGTCGGGTACCCGATCGCACTCGAGGGTGCGCTCAAGCTCAAGGAGCTCGCGTACATCCACGCCGAGGGCTTCGCCGCGGGTGAGCTCAAGCACGGGCCGATCGCCCTCATCGAGCCGGGTCAGATCGTCTTCGTCATCGTGCCCTCGCCGCGCGACAGCCGCTCGCTGCACCCGAAGGTCGTGTCGAACATCCAGGAGATCCGCGCACGCGGGGCCCGGGTGATCGCCATCGCCGAGGAAGGGGACGCCGCCGTGCTGCCCTTCGCGGACGAGGTCCTGCGCATCCCGCTCGCGACGCCGCTGTTCGAGCCGCTGCTCGCGGTCGCGCCGCTGCACATGTTCGGCATGGAGCTCGCCGCGGCCAAGGGCCTCGACGTCGACCAGCCGCGCAACCTCGCGAAGTCGGTCACCGTCGAGTAGTCGACCGTGATCATCGGCATCGGGGTGGACGTCGTCGACCTGGAGCGGTTCCGGGGTGTGCTCGAGCGCACCCCGGCGCTCCGGACGCGCCTGTTCACCCCGGCGGAGCTCGTGCGGGACGGCGAGCCCCGCCCGCCCGCCTCGTTGGCTGCGCGCTTCGCCGCGAAGGAGGCCCTCATCAAGGCCTTCGGCACGAGCGCCGGACTGAGCTGGCAGGAGCTCGAGGTCGTCGCGGACGACCAGCGGAACCCGTCCCTGACCCTCCACGAGGGCGCACGGCGGGTGGCGGAGCAGCGTGGCGTGACGAACGTGCACCTGTCGCTGTCGCACGATGGAGGGATCGCGACGGCGTTCGTGATCATCGAAGGGAAGCCGGATTGACCAGCCACTTGCTCGAGCCGCGCCGGTCGGCGCGGCTGCACCTGTGCCTCCAGGCCGTCGTGGGTGACGCGCGGTGAGCGCGTTCACCGGGATCACGGTCGACCGGGAGGCCCTGATCGCCAACTACGCGACGGTCGCCGAACAGGTGGCCCCCTCCGGCGTCATCGCGGTCGTCAAGGCGAACGCCTACGGCCACGGCGCCACCGACGCCGCACGGGCGTTCGTGGACGCCGGTGCTGAGTGGCTCGGGGTGGCCGACATCGACGAGGGCATCGCCCTGCGCGAGTCCGGCATCGACGAGGGCACCCGGATCCTCGCGTGGCTGCACGCCCCTGACGAGGACTTCCGCCGCGCGGCGCAGTACGACATCACGCCCGCGGTCTCCAGCGTCTCGCAGCTCTCCGCCGCGGCCGACTCCGAGGTGGGGGCCGTGCACGTCTGCGTCGACACCGGGCTGAGCCGCAACGGTGCGGTCGAGTCCGAGTGGCCGGAGCTCTTCGAGACCGCCGGGCGCCTCGCCCGCAGCGGTTCCCGCACCCGTGTCGAGGGGCTCATGTCCCACCTGTCGAACGCCTCGCGCGCGGACGACCTCGACCAGGACGCCGCACTGCAGCGCGCGCTCGACGGCCTCGCGGCGAACGGCATCGTGCCCGACATGGTCCACCTCGCGGCGAGTGCGGCGAGCATCGCCGTGCCGGAGACCCGGCGCGACATCACCCGGGTCGGCGTCGCGCTGTACGGCTTGAGCCCGTTCGCGGACCGCACCTCGGCAGACCTCGGACTCCGCCCGGCGATGCGCGTCACGGCCGCGGTGCTCCGGACCGTCCCGGTGCGCGCGGGTGAGGGTGCGAGCTACGGCTTCACCTGGCGGGCCGAGCAGGACACCCGCCTCGCGGTCGTCGGGCTCGGCTACGCGGACGGCTTCGACCGAGCGCTCGGCAACCACGTCGCGGTGCGCATCGGCGACCGACGGTTCCCGGTGGTCGGTCGGGTCGCGATGAACGCGATGCACATCGACATCGGCGACGCCGACGTGCAGGTCGGCGACGAGGTCGTGCTCTGGGGCGACCCGGCGAACGGCGACCCCGCGGTCGAGGAGTGGGCGGCGGCGACCGGCACCATCAACTACGAGGTCGTGGCCCGCGTCGGCCGCAGCGTCGAACGGAGGACCACGTGACCGCGTCACTGCGCCAGGCGGCGGTGGACCTCGACGCCTACCGGGCGAACCTCGACCTCGTGCGCGAGTGGATGGACCCCGTCGAGCTCATGGCGATCATGAAGGCGGACGCCTACGGGCACGGGCTCGAGCCCATCGCGCTCGCCGCGGTCGACGCCGGGGTGCGGTGGATCGGCGTCCTCACGGTCCCGGCAGCGCTCCGGCTCCGGGCGATCGGGGTCGACGAGGCCGTCCGGGTGTTCACGTGGCAGCACGCCCCGGACCTCGACTTCCGTGACGCGATCGACTCCGCCGTCGACCTCGGCGTCTCGAACGTGCCCGAGCTGCAGCGGGTCGTCGACGCCGTCGACCACCGTCCGGCGCGTGTGCACCTCGGCTTCGACTCCGGACTCCACCGCGACGGCGCGACGCCGGAGCACTGGCCGGACCTCGTGGCGGCCGCGCTCGAGGCGCAGCGCGCGGGCCGGATCGAGGTCGTCGCCGCGTACACGCACCTCGCGGAGTCCTCCGACGACGAGGACAGCGCCTCCGTAGCGGCCTTCGACGCCGCGGTCGAGCAGGCCGAGGACGCCGGGCTCGACATCCCGCTGCAGCACGTGGCGGCCTCGCTCGCCGGACTGGAGCGCAAGGAGTTCCGGAAGGACATGGTCCGGATGGGCGCGAACCTGTTCGGCATCCCCGGCGCCGACGGGGTCTCCGCGGCCGACCTCGGCCTCGAGGCCGTGATGACGCTCCGTGCCGCCGTCGCGAAGACGAAGCGCGTCCCCGTCGGCACAGGGGTCTCCTACGACTACACGTACCGGACGGCGACGGAGACCACGCTCGTGCTCGTCCCCGTGGGCTACGCGGACGGGGTGCCCCGGCTCGCGCAGGGCCGGCTCGAGGTCGCGATCAACGGGAAGCGGTACCCGATCGCCGGTCGGGTCGCGATGGACCAGTTCCTCGTCGACGTCGGCGACGACGACGTCCGGGTCGGTGACACCGTCACGCTGTTCGGTACGGGCGAGCACGCCGAGATGACCGTCCTCGAGTGGGGTGCGGCGCTCGACACCATCGGCGAGGAGATCGTCTGCCGCATCGGCGCGCGCGTGCCCCGCGTGTACGAGGGGCACGACGCCGAGGGCCACGTCGCCGAGTACCTCCGGGGGGAGCGGTGACCGAGCCGCGCGTCCTGCTCGACATCGAGGTCGACTCGACCGCCGCCATGGGCGAGCTCGGGGCCCGGCTCGCCGGTGTCCTGCGCGCGGGGGACCTCGTCGTGCTGACGGGGCCGCTCGGTGCCGGCAAGACCACGCTGACGCGGGGCCTCGGGGCGGCGCTCGGCGCACGCGGTCAGGTGTCGAGCCCGACGTTCGTGCTCGCCCGGACGCACCCGACCACGAGTGGCCCGGACCTGGTGCACGTCGACGCCTACCGGCTGAGCGACCCCGTGGAGCTGGACGACCTCGACCTCGACTGGGACGGCTCGATCGTCGTGGTCGAGTGGGGCCGCGGGTTCGTCGACGGCATCTCCGAGGAGGTGCTCGACGTCGAGATCGTCCGGGCGACCGGGGCGGACGCGACGGACGGCTCGGTCGACGAGGGCGACCCCGACGACGTCCCGGACGAGCCGCGGCGGGTGGTCGTGACCGGCGCCGGACCGCGCTGGGCCGACATCGTCCTCTGACCGGCCGCCCTCGACCGGTGGCCCACCGGTCTGACGCAGCTCAGCGCAGGGCGAGCACCTGCTCGGCCACGAGGTCGGGGCGGGTGACGAACGGGTGGTGTCCGGTCGGGACGTCGACCGACCGGGTGGCGCGTGCGGCGTGCAGGCGCTGCAATGATCCGCCACTCCCGACCAGCTGGGACGTGCACCACCTGACCGCGGGTGTCTGGACGAAGATCGGGCTGTGGGCCACTGTCGAGAACACCGGATCCCCGGTCGCGCTGCGGGTCTTCACGACGGATGACACGAGCGGCGGGGGCTCGCTCCTCATCGACGACTGTTCCGTCGTCCCCAAGCCGTGAGCCCGGTACCTGAGCCCGAGACCTGATCCGAGGGGGGCGCTCCCGCCCGGGCCGCCCTCGGGCGGCGACACGCCTACGATGGTCTGGTGCTGCTCGCGATCGACACCTCCGCCGGGACCTCCGTTGCCGTCGTCGACCCCGACTCCCGTCAGGTGCTCGCCGAGCGCAGCACCGATGACTCTCGCCGGCACGCCGAGGTGATCGGACCGTTCCTCGCCGAGGTCTTCGCCGAGGCCGGCGTCACCCCGGCGGACGTCACCGGTGTCGTCGCCGGGACGGGTCCCGGCCCCTTCACCGGCCTCCGGTCGGCATCGCAGCGGCTCGCACGTTCGCCGCGGCGCGGGGCGTCCCGGTCCTGCCCGTGGTCAGTCACGACGCGGTCGCG
>NZ_BACW01000568.1:0-8573 GCF_000333315.1 Curtobacterium sp. B8 | reverse complement strand
CGTGGCCGCAGGGGGAGATCACCGCGGTCGGCCCGGACGTCGTCGGACTGCTCCGACGCGAGCCCCCGGCGCCGGACGACCGGGTCGCGGCGCACGTCTGCCTCGTCGTCGTCGGAGCGGCCGCGGCGTTCGACGACCGGCGGACGACGGCCTGGGCGCGCTCGACGCTCCGACGGTGGCGGCGGACGTCGACCGCGGGGCAGCCCGTCGTCGACGCTCTCGTCGCGGTGTTCCTCACGGTCGGACGGCCCGCGGAGGCGACCGCGCTCCTCGCCCGCCTCCGCGACGACCCCGAGGACGGCGTCGCCTGCATCGCGAACCTGCTCAGCGCGCCGCTCGCCGAGAACGACGGGGACCCTGCCGCGGCACTCCGGTACGCCGCGGCCGCACAGGCCCTCGCGGCGCGGACCGGCGACGCGTGGACGACCGGCACGTCCGCGGTCACGATGACGCAGCTCCTCGCCCAGGGCGGGCGCTACGACGAGGCGTTGGCGGTCGCCGAGGCGGCTCGGGACCGCCTGGAGCGCTTCGGCGCCGACGACGACCTCTCGGAGATCGGGTGGTCCGTCGGGCTCGCCGCAGCGGCGATCGGCGACGTCGACCGGGCACGGTCGGTCGCGCGTGACCTGCAGCACCGGCCCGCCGGGGGCCGCGGGCCCGAGGCGGACGGGTCCCAGGTCGCGGTCGTCGTGCTGGCGATCGAGGCCGAGTGCCGACGCGCGGAGGGCGACCCGGCGGCAGCCGCCGAGCAGTACACGGCCGCGTGGGAGGTGGCCGCCGAGCGCCGCGGACCCGCACCGAACTGGCGGCTCATGGCCGGGGCGGCACGCATCGCCGCCGTCGACGAGACCCGGGGCGGCGGCGCCGGTCTCGCGGACGCCGAGCGCGAGGTCGCCCGTCGGATGCGGAACGCCACGCTCGCGCTCCTGCGGGTCCGGCCCTGGTGGACCGACCTGCCGGTGGTCGGGACGACGCTCGCCGGACTCGCGGTCGCCGCGGCCCGTGACGGCCTCACGGCCGAAGCAGCACGGTGCTGGGCGCTCGCGCGCCGGTTCGGTACCCGGCAGGACTTCGCGGTGCTCGCGCACGCCCGCCTCCGGCCACTGCTGGCGGCGGCCGTCGGGGACGACGTGCTCGCGGACGCCGAGACGGCCTCGGCCCGCTGGGAGCGGGACGAGGCCGAAGCGGCGACACGGGTGCTGCTCGAGGACCTCCGGGACGCGGTCCGACGGCGACACCGGGACTGACGACCGGGGTCAGGCCTTGCGCATGTACGAGCGGACGGTCAGCGGGGCGAACACGGCCACGATGACCGCGGCGCCGAGCAGGCTGATCCAGAGGTCGCCGGTCACCGCACCGTGGTTGACGAGCTCGCGGACCGCGGTGATGAGGTGCGACACCGGGTTGACCTCGGTGAACCAGCGGAGCCAGCTCGGCAGCGTGTCGACGGGGACGAACGCGTTCGACAGGAACGTCAGCGGGAAGAGCACGAGGTTCGCGATCCCCGAGACGCTCGACGCGGTCCGGGCGATCACCCCGAAGTAGGCGAAGATCCAGCTGATCGCCCAGGCGACGACGATGACGAGGAGCCCGGCGAGCACCACCGCGGCCGCACCGCCCTCCGGCCGGAGTCCCATGATGATCCCCACCGTGAACGTGATGGTGGTCGCGATGGCGTAGCGGACGGTGTCGGCGAGCAGGGCGCCGGCGAGCGGGGCGATGCGCGCGATCGGCAGGGACTTGAAGCGGTCGAACACGCCCTTGTCCATGTCCTCGCGGAGCTGGACACCGGTGACGATCGACGACGTGATGTTCGTCTGCACGAGGATGCCCGGGATGATCACGGGAAGGTAGCTGTCGATGTCGCCCGAGATCGCGCCACCGAAGATGTACGTGAACATGACGGTGAAGACGATCGGCATGAGCGTGACGTCGAAGAGCTGCTCGGGCGTCCGCCGGATCTTCACGAGCCCGCGGTAGGCCATCGTGAACGACTGCCGGACCGTCGCGCCGAGGCCGGACGAGCCGACCCCGGCTCGGGGCGTCACCCGCGGGGCGCTGGTGGGGGTGGGGGTGATGGTGGTCATGCGATGCTCCCTTCGAGCTCGCGCTGGGCGTCGTCCTCGGCTTCCGCCGGGGCGCCCGTGATGGTCAGGAAGACCTCGTCGAGCGTCGGCTTCTGCACGCTCATCTCGGCGAGGGAGATGCCGGCCTCGCGGAAGGAGACGAGCAGGTCGGTCACGCGGTCGGGGGCGGTCATCGGGGCGGTCAGACGCGAGCCCTCCGGGCTCGCGACCGCGTCGACGCCGAGGGTCGTGCGGACGATCGCCCTGGCGGCGTCGAGCCGGAGCCCGTCGGTCAGCCGGAGCTGCAGGGACGAGGTGCCGATCGACGCCTTGAGCTCGTCGCCCGTGCCCTCGGCCACGACCCGTCCGTGGTCGATCACGGCGATGCGGTCCGCGAGCTGGTCCGCTTCGTCGAGGTACTGCGTGGTGAGCAGCACCGTCGACCCCGTCGCGACGAGCTCGCGGATGGTGTCCCACATCTGCGCCCGGGTCCGGGGGTCGAGGCCGGTGGTCGGTTCGTCGAGGAAGATGAGCGGCGGCTGCGCGATGAGGCTCGCCGCGAGGTCGAGCCGCCGTCGCATGCCGCCGGAGAACGCCCTGAGCGGCCGGGACGCGGCCTCGGTCAGGCCGAACCGCTCGAGCAGCTCGGACGCCTTCGCGCGGGCGTCGCGCCGGGAGAGCCCGAGCAGCCGCGAGAAGATGACGAGGTTCTCGGTCGCGCTGAGCGTCTCGTCGACGCTCGCGTACTGGCCGGTCACGCCGATGAGCGAGCGGACCGTCTGGGCCTCGCGCCGGACGTCGTGTCCGAACACGCGGGCCTCGCCGGCGTCCGCCGTGAGCAGGGTCGCCAGCATCGAGATCGTGGTGGTCTTGCCGGCGCCGTTCGGCCCGAGCACGCCGTAGACCGTGCCGGCCTCCACACGGAGGTCGACACCGTCGACGGCGCGGTTCGTCCCGAAGGTCTTCACGAGGCCGGAGGCCTCCACGGCGAGGGGTGTCGTGGTCATCGAGGGGTTCCTTTCGTCGATGTCGGGGTCGATCGTGCCGCCGACCGCTCACACGCCACTGACGCGCCGCTGACACCGCTACCGTGGGGGCGTGAGCGACACCGAGAACCCCGACGGCGTGCGGCTGCGGCTCGACATCGCCTACGACGGCGCGGCGTTCTCGGGGTGGGCGCGACAGCCGGGGCTCCGGACCGTCCAGGGGGCGCTCGAGACCGCGCTCGCCACGGTCTTCACCCGCTGGGGCGAACCGCCGCTCCTCACCGTCGCCGGTCGCACCGACGCCGGCGTCCACGCCACCGGCCAGGTCGCGCACCTCGACCTCGCCCCGGAGCAGTGGGATGCCCTCCGTGCCAAGCGCGGCAGCACCGGGCGCTCGCCGCTGGACGGGCTCGTGAAGCGCGTCAACGGCATCGCGGCCCCGGACGGGGACGTCGTGTCACGCGGGCATCGGTCGCGCCCGAGGGGGTCGACGCCCGGTTCTCGCCGCTCTGGCGCCGCTACCAGTACCGGGTCGCGGACGCCGACAGCCCCCGCGACCCACGACGACGGGGGCACACGACGTGGCACCCGACGCGTCTCGACCCCGCGGCGATGGAGCGCGGTGCGCTGACACTGCTCGGGTTGCACGACTTCCCGACCTTCTGCAAGCCGCGTGAGGGCGCGACCACGATCCGGACGCTCCAGGAGTTCCGCTGGGACCGCGAGCCGGACGGCACACTGGTGGCGAGCCTCCAGGCCGATGCCTTCTGCCACTCCATGGTGCGCGCGATGGTCGGGGCGACCATCGCGGTCGGCGAGGGCCGCTTCGGCGCGGAGCGCCTCGAGGAACTGCGGACGGCGCAGCAGCGCACGAGCGAGTTCACGGTCGCGCCCGCCCGCGGACTCACCCTCACCGAGGTCGGCTACCCCGCCGACGACGAGCTCGCGGCACGGGCCGAGCAGACCCGCGCCCGCCGGACCGACGACGGACCCGCTGACGCCCCCGACGCCGGTACGGTCGGGGGATGAGCTCCCGCACCGCCCGCTCCGTCGTGTCCGTCGCCCCCGGCGTGGTCTTCGTCGAGGGGCCGGTGTCGAACTGGGTGGTGCTCGCCGAGGAGGACGGCGTCTCCCTGATCGACGCGGGCTACCCCGCGGACACCGACCTCGTCCTCGACACCGTGCGGTGGGCGGGGCACGACCTGGACGACCTGCGCCGGGTCTACGTCACGCACGGGCACGTCGACCACGTCGGCGGCATCCCCGGGATCCTCGAGCGGTTCCCGCACGTCGAGGTCCTGGCCCACGCGGACGAGGTCGACAACGTCCGCGGACCCGGCCGGCAGCAGGTGACCCCGGCCGAGATCGGCGGCCGGCTGGCGGCGCCGCGGGTGCTGCGGTGGCTCGTGCGGGCGCTCGGCTCCGACGCCCTCCGTCCGACCGAGGTGCCCACGGTACGGGCCTTCACCGCGGCGGACTTCGCGGGACGGGCGATCACCCCGCTGCCCGCGGCCGGCCACACGGACGGGTCGACCGCGTACCTCCTGCCCGCCGCCGACGCCGTCGTGACCGGCGACGCCGTCGTCTCGCGGCACGACACCCAGCCGGCGTCCTGGGCCCCGCGGCCGCGGATGATCACGCCGTTCTTCACGGCCGACCAGGACCGGGCGCTCGAATCGGCGCGGGCGCTGCCGATCCCCGGGATCCTGCTCCCGGGACACGGGCCCGCCGTGCACCGTGTCGGACGGTCGTGGGTGCCCGTCGCGTCCTGATCGCACCCGCGCGGGCCGCACAGACCACTGGCTGCGCAGACCACTGGCTGCGCAGACCACTGGCCGCGAGGACCCCGGACCGACCGGACCACGGGTCGTCCGCGCCGCACATCGTTCCGGGACGCAATCATTTACCTGACCGCAACCTGAGGGACCGGTCAGGCGGGTAGGTTCCGAGGGTCGTTGCCCCCCGACCGGGGGGAGCCAACCCACGAACGCGAAGGTCACCATGCTCCGAACCGAACGCTCCGCGGGGGTGGCGCGTCGCACACTGGTGTGCACCGTCACCGCCGCAGCCCTCCTCGCCGCACCGCTCGTCGCGACCGCCCCGGCGTCCGCGAACCCCGACGGCACCGGCCTCGTCATCCAGGAGGCCTACCTCAAGGGCGGCAGCGCGAACCAGCCGTTCACCGACAAGTTCGTCGAGCTCGGCAACCCCACCGACGCCCCGATCAGCGTCGACGGGTGGTCGGTCCAGTACCGCGCGGCGACGAGCACGGGTGCCCCGTCGGTCGGCAAGCTCGCCGGGTCGGTGCCCGCGCACGGCACCTACCTCGTGCAGATGGGCTCGAACGGCACGAACGGCGACGCACTCCCGGAGCCGGACGCCGTCACCGGGCTCAACCCGTCCGGGTCGACGGGCACGCTCCTGCTGGCCGACCAGGCGACCGCGCTGACCCTGCCCGCCGGCGCGGTGACCACCGGCACGCCCGGTGTCGTCGACCTGCTCGGCTACGGGACGTCGAACACCTTCGAGACCGCGGTCAGGACGACCGGCACCGCCAACTCCGTCCCCGACGCCCTGACCCGCACGGGCACGGCGGACACCGACTCGAACGCGGCCGACTTCACGGTGACCGGCACGATCACTCCGGAGAACGCCGCCGGCGAGACGACGCAGCCGACGGACCCGACCGACCCGGGCACGCCGACGACACCGGCCGAGCAGGTCACCATCGCGCAGTTGCAGGGGACGAGCGACACCTCGCCGTACGTCGGCGGGACCGTCCGCACCGACGGGGTCGTCACCGCGGTCTACGCGACAGGTGGGTTCGCCGGCTACACGATCCAGACCGCGGGCACCGGCGGCGCGCTCGACCTGTCGACGCACACCGCGTCCGACGCGGTCTTCGTGTACTCCGCCGCGACCGCAGCGAAGGTCGCGGTCGGCGACGCGGTCCGGCTGACCGGGACGGTCTCCGAGTTCAACGGTCTGACCGAGCTCACGGTGCCGACCGCAGCCGGACTCGAGCAGCTCCCGAAGGCGGGCGTCGCGGAGCCCGTCCCCGCCACGCTCACCTTCCCGCGCACGGACGCCCAGCGTGAGTCGCTCGAGAGCATGCTCATCGCTCCGCAAGGCGACTACACGGTCGCGGACAACTACACGACCAACCAGTACGGCGAGGTCGTCCTGGCGGCCGGGAAGCAGCGCCTGCTCCAGCCGACCGAGGTCGCGCGTCCGGGCAGCGCCGAGGCCGCTGCCGTGACCGCGGACAACGCGGCGCGCACGGTCGTCCTCGACGACGGTGCCAGCACGAACTTCCTCAGCGCCGCGAACCAGTCGGTCCCGGTCTCCTGGCTGACCCAGGGCCCGGTCACCGTCGGCGCCGCCGCGACCTTCCGCGAGCCGGTCGTCCTCGACTACCGCAACGACGCGTGGAAGTTCCAGCCGACCTCGCCGATCACCGGTGCCACCCCGGCGGCCGACCTGCCGGCGTCGTTCTCGAACGTCCGCACGAGCGCGCCGGAGAACGTCGGCGGCGACATCCGTCTCGCCGGCTTCAACGTCCTGAACTACTTCCCGACCACCGGCGACCAGCTCACCGGCTGCACGTACTACACCGACCGCGACGGCGACCCCGTGACGGTGCGCGGTGGGTGCGACGCCCGCGGTGCCGCGAACGCCGACGACCTCGGCCGCCAGCAGGTGAAGATCGTCAAGGCGATCAACGGGCTCGGCGCCGACGTCGTCTCGCTCGAGGAGATCGAGAACTCGGCCCGCTTCGGCCAGGACCGTGACGCCGCCGTGGCGACCCTCGTGTCCGCCCTGAACGCGGCGACCGGCAAGGACACCTGGGCGTACGCGAAGTCGCCGGCGAAGCTCCCGGCCAGCGAGGACGTCATCCGTCTCGCGCTCATCTACAAGCAGGACCGCGTGCAGCCGGTCGGTGGGTCGACGATCCTGACCGACTCCGACGCGTTCGCGAACGCCCGTCAGCCGCTCGCCCAGGCCTTCGCCCCCGTCGTGGCGAAGCCCGGCAAGGGCAAGGGCGTCGAGAAGCCGAAGAAGGCGGACACGTTCCTCGTCATCGCGAACCACTTCAAGTCGAAGGGGTCCGGCACGGGAGCCGACGCGGACCAGGGCGACGGCCAGGGCGCGTCGAACGCCTCGCGCGTCGCGCAGTCGAAGGCGCTCGTGGCGTTCTCGACCGCGATGCAGAAGACGGCGGGCACCGACAAGGTGTTCATGCTCGGCGACTTCAACGCCTACAGCCAGGAGGACCCGGTGCGGGTCCTCGACGACGCCGGGTACACGGACCTCGGCCCGGCCGAGGACCCGACCGAGTGGTCGTACGTGTTCGGTGGCCTGAGCGGTTCGCTCGACCACGTGTTCGCGTCCAAGGCGGCCCTGAAGACCGTGACGGGCGTGGACATCTGGAACATCAACTCGGTCGAGTCGGTGGGGCTCGAGTACTCGCGCTACGACTACAACGTCACGGACCTGTACCGCGACGACGTGTACCGCGCGAGCGACCACGACCCGATCCTGGTGGGCATCGACCTGCCGGGCGTCGGGCAGCCCGGGAAGCCCGGCGACGGACCGGGGAAGCCCGGTGACGGACCCGGGAAGCCCGGCCACGGCGCCGGACCGGTCGCGGCCGCCATCGCGGCCCTGATCGCCTGGTTGCGCGGCCTCTTCGGCTGACGGCCGTCCTGACGGACGGAACCACCTGACGGACTGGAGGCGCGGTGCCAGCGGGCACCGTGCCTCCCGTCCGTCTCGGCGCGCGTTCGACAACGCGAGCCGCGTCGGGTAGGCTCTCACCTTGGTCTGCGCGCCCCGTGCGCCGGACAGTCAGATGAGCCCTCCACCGGGCAGTTCCACGTGCATCGCGCGGGGAACACCCACCGGAGCGGGATTCACGGACTCCTCACCTCGACACGAAAGCAGCACTCCTGTGACTCGTACGTTCTCCCCGAAGCCGGCAGACGTCCAGCACGACTGGATCGTCATCGACGCGACCGACGTCGTCCTCGGCCGCCTCGCCACCCACGCGGCTGCGCTCCTGCGCGGCAAGCACAAGGCCACCTTCGCCCAGCACATGGACATGGGTGACTACGTCATCATCATCAACGCGGACAAGGTCGCCCTCACCGGCTCCAAGCTCGCCAAGAAGGTCTACTACCGTCACTCGGGCTACCCGGGCGGCCTCACGGCGACCTCCTACCCGGAGATGCTCGAGAAGCACCCGACCCGCGCCGTCGAGAAGGCGATCCGCGGCATGCTGCCGAAGAACACCCTCGGCCGTGAGCAGCTCAAGAAGCTGAAGGTCTACGCCGGCGCGGAGCACCCGCACGCCGCGCAGCAGCCCAAGGCGTACACCTTCGACCAGGTCGCGCAGTAACGACGGCCACGACGACTTCAAGGACTGATACAACTCATGGCACAGATCGCTGACTCCCTCGACCAGACCCCCGGAGAGCTTCACCATGGAGAGCGTACCCCGCCGCTGCCGAGGCCGCTCCCC
>NZ_BACW01000569.1:0-10926 GCF_000333315.1 Curtobacterium sp. B8 | reverse complement strand
CGGAACGCGCGCGACGGTCGGCCTCGGCGGCGGCGTCGGCGAGCAGGTCGGCGAACACCGAGCGGGCGAACTCCCGGGCGGCGCGGACCTCGGGGTCGTCGAGCCCGGCGACCGTGGCCTCCCACGCAGCGAGGCGTGCGAGGTCCTCGTCACGACGGCGGACCTCGTCCTCGAGCAGCACGATCCGTTCGATGGCGGGTCGGCCGGTGGCGGCGTCGACCTCGACGGCGAGGTCCTCGATCCGGAGCGCGAGGCGCGTCGGCGGCTCGGGGAACGACGGGGTGCAGGCGGCGTGACGCGCGCGGTCGCGGGGGCGGCGGAAGGCGGAGTCGGCCTGGATTGCGGGCGCGGTCTCGTGCGCGGCGTCGAGTGCAGTCTCGTGCGCGGTCTCGTGCTCGGCGTCGGGCACGGTCTCGTGCGCAGCGACGGCTCGGTCGGTGCCGTGAGCCGGATCGGTCGTCGGGGTGGTGTCGGTCGCGGCGTCCGGTCGCTGGACGGGCCCGGTGACCGGCGGGACCACGAGGTCCGCGAGGTACGGGGCACGCGTCGCCGGGGCGTCACGGAGCCACTCCTCGAGCTCGCGGCCGAAGGGGTCCACGAGGGGGGTGCGTGCGCCGGACTGCGTCTCCATGCCCGAACAGTAAATATCGGGACGTCACACCGCGGGGAGATCCGCGGAGTGTCGCGAGATCCGCTGCCATATCGCGCCGGACGTGAGCGGCGTGTCGCAGGTCGGGTGCGCTTGCCCGGCCACGCGTCGGCGTTGCCGTGGCGCCGGGTCGTCGGGCGGCTCGCGTCCGTACGGCCGGAGTCGGTCGCAGGACGTGCCGTGCGCGCCCCGAGTCGGTCGCAGGACGTGCCGTGCGCGCCCCGAGTTGGTCGCGCAACGGGTCGGGCGCCGCAGAGCGAGCGGCACGTCGTGCCACCAACACGCCGACCCGGCAGCGCGCAAGAACGGCAGCACGCAAGGACGGCTGCGTGCGCCGACGTCAGGCCGACCGGACGTCCTCCGCGCCGGCGGACCGGGCCGAGCCGTCGATCGCGTCCAGCAGCGCCCGCCCCTCGTGCCACCAGCCGACGCCGGCGGCCACGTTGACGTGCTGCACGGCGCCGATCCGGTGCACCGTCGCGCCGAGCACCGTGGCGAACTCGATCGCGCGGTCGGCCGAGCAGTACGGGTCGTCGTCGCTCACCACGAGGCGGACGTCCTCGACGTGGGACACGCCGGCGGGTGCCGTGAACCCCCGCGCAGCGTCCGGGAACCCGGGGCCGTCGGGGTCCGGCGGCGCGACGAGCAGCGCGCCGGCCACCGGGTGCGTCGACGCCTCCGGGCTGGCCAGCCATCGCGCTGCCGCGAGCACGCCGAGACTGTGCGCGACGAGGACCGGCGGCTCGTCGGTCGCTTCGACCGCCCGTGTGATCGCCGCCTGCCAGTCGTCGGGCTCCGGTTCGCCCCACGATGCCGGGAGGATCCGGACGACCCGGCCGTCCTCGGCCTCGCGTGCGGCTTGCCAGCGGGACTGCCAGTGCTCGGGGTCGGAGTTCCAGATGCCGGGCACGATCACCCACGGTCGCGGTCGCTGCACGAGGGCAGCGTACCCGGAGCCTCGATCCCGTCCGACTGTGTGACGCGCGGGGGCAGCGGGTCAGTTCTGCAGCGTGTCGCGCGGGTACTCGTCGAAGCGTCGCGCGTACGCGGCGGAGAACCGACCGAGGTGCGCGAACCCCCACCGCACGGCCACGGCGGCGACGGTGGTGTCGCCGGGACGTGCTCGTCGGAGCTCCTCGTGGATGCGGTCGAGCCGGATGCCGCGGAGCATCGCGTTCGGTGCGGTGCCGACCTGGCGCTGGAACGCCTGCTGCAACCCGCGGACGCTCAGTCCGACGTGCTCGGCGACGTCGGTCGTCGTGATCGGGGTGTGCGCGAACGCGTGCATGAACTCGATGGCGGACCGGACGCGACCGGTGGCCCCCTGCGGGAGCGGCACGTCGGGGGCGAGGACCGTGTGCGGGAAGGTCCGGAGCAGGACCTGGGCGGTCTGCCGGGTGGTCTCGGCGAGTGCCAGCGGCGTCAACGGCGCCGGCCCGAGGACGATGCGGGCGGCGCGCTGCACGTGGGCGTTCCAGGCGCGGAGGTCCTCCGTGTCAGGGGCGTGCGCGTGGTCGAAGACCAGGGCCCCGGGCTGGGTCCCGTGCACCTCGGCCGCGACCCGCTCGAGGTACTCGCGGTCGATCTGCACCAGGCTCTGCCGGAGGTCGGCCAGGTCGAACACGAAGGGCCGCCCGGTGGGGAACATCATGGGCGTGCGGGGCCCGAAGGCGACCTCGTCGCGACCGACGTCGACGAGCCCGCCGCCCTCGGCGGTCCACATCACCACGTACTCGTCGCGCACCTCGACCTCGCCGGACATCCGGCCGTCGAAGCGGGTCGAACGGAACGTCATCGTGTCGTCGCCGACGACCTTGAACCGGAAGCCGAACGTCCGGTCGGTCCGTGTCGCGGAGAACCCCGCGCCGTCGTAGGCCTCTTCGTACAGCCGCACCGCTTCGTCCGGGTGCGAACCCGCGACGTCGAAAGCCGATCTCGGATCGAGATCGGGCCCTGCGTCACTGGCGGTGCTCATCAGGCGAAGCGTCGCACGGAGACACGGCGATCACGCAATCGGCCGTCGTGGCTTTGCGGGAAACGGCTCGGCGAGTGCGGCCGCCGGACCAGCCGAGCGATGCTCGCCGGGAGAGCGTCCGCCGCCGACGATGCGGCTGCGGCCACTCGAGCCTGTCGGGCACCCACGCGCTCAGTCGTGCCGCGCCCGGTGCAGCGACCAGCGGTTCCGGTCACCGACCCGGTCGTAGCGCAGGTCGTCGACCACCATCTGGACGAGCGCGAGCCCGCGGCCGCTCTCCGCCAGGTCGTCGGGCAGCGCCGCGGCACCCGGATCCACCGATGCCGGGGCCCCGTCGTCGGTCACCACGGCGGCGTACCCCTCGGCGGAGCAGGCGAGGTCGACCTGGCACGCGACGCCTCGGGCACGCCCGGCGTGCTCGATCACGTTCGAGGCCAGCTCGACGAGCGCCAGTTCGAGCGCCATCCGGTCCTCGGCGGAGACGGAGGGCTCGGCCTGCCACACCCGTGCGAGGAACTCGTGCACCGCCGTGACGTCGTCCGGCGGACAGTCCAACTCGACGCGGTGCGCGCCGGTCGCGGTGGTCACAGCCAGTCGGACACCGCGGCGTCCCCGTCCGGGTACGTCCGCAGGATCTTGTCGATGTTGCTCAGCTTGAGGACCATCTGCACCTGGTCCGAGGGCGCCGCGATGCGGAGGTCTCCCCCGGCCTGCCGTGCCGTCTTCAGCGACCCCACCAGGGCGCCGAGGCCCGAGGAGTCCATGAAGTCGACGCCCGACAGCTCGATCGCGAGGTGCGATCGTCCGCCGCCGACGACCTCGGCGACCCGCTCGCGGAAGACGGGTGCGGAGACCATGTTGAGCCGACCACTGCACTCCAGGACGGCCGTGTCTGCTGATGCCTCGTGTACGACGATGTCCATCCGGTGCGCTCCCCTTCGGTTCGTGCTCGCAACCTACCGGGTCGAACCTACCGGCCCGTCAGGCTCGCGCGCCCACACCGGCGCGGCGCGTGGCGACGAGTTGCACGACGACGGCCGCCGCCATGAGGGTCGCCATGACCGAACCCATCGCGAGCGCGGTCCCGCCGAGAGCACCGGCGAGGGGCGTGCCGAGCCCGCCCAGTCCGAACGTCAGCCCGCCCTGGAGCGCGGCCGCGGTACCGGGGTGCGCCGCCCCGACGTGCTGCGTCCGGGTCATGGCCGCGGGCAGGACGAAGCCCCACGCCGCGGTGACGACCGCCAGCGAGCACCACACCGGGACGGGCCCGAGTCCGAGGACCGCGGACGTGAGCACCCCGAGCGCGCCGAGCGTCCCGACGGCGAGGCCGAACGCGAGCAACGTGTCCTCGGAGAACCGGCCGACGACACGGCGGAACACCAGCGTCGTGACGATCATCATCGAGGCGTTGGTGGCGAAGACGAGCGTGTACAGCCCCTCCGAGAAGCCGTACTGCGTCTGGAACACGAACGAGCTCGTCGCGATGTAGGCGAAGAAACCGATCGTCGACAGCACGCCGGTGAGCACGTACGCACGGAACCGGCCGATCG
Source organism: Curtobacterium sp. B8 (assembly GCF_000333315.1). Taxonomy (NCBI): domain Bacteria; kingdom Bacillati; phylum Actinomycetota; class Actinomycetes; order Micrococcales; family Microbacteriaceae; genus Curtobacterium; species Curtobacterium sp. B8. The sequence continues at coordinate 6,752 of NZ_BACW01000569.1, read as the reverse complement.
CAGTCAACTCCCGGATCCGCGCCCAGTTCGCCGCGAGGCCGACCCCACCGCGGCGCTCGGCGGGCAGGGTCTCGTGGAACCCGGTCACGACGAGCACGAAGAAGACCGCACCGAGCACTGCGAGCACGACGAACATCACCCGCCAGCTCGCGACGGTGAGCACGGCTCCCCCGGCCAGCGGCGCGACGACCGGCCCGATCGCGTTGATCGCCGCGAGGGTGCCGAACACCTTCGCCGTCCGCGGTCCGTCGGTGACGTCGGACACCATCGCGCGCCCGGCCACGGCCCCGGCGGCGCCGGCGAGCCCCTGGAAGACCCGGGCGACGACGAGCGTCACGACGTCCGGCGCGAGGGCACAGCCGACCGAGGCGACCGCGAACACGGCCGTCCCCAGCAGGAGCATCGGTCGCCGCCCGACCCCGTCGCTCACCGGCCCGGCCAGGAGCTGCCCGACCGCGAACGCCACGAGGAAGGCCGTGAGTGACAGCTGCACCGCGCTCGGGGTGGTCGCGAGGTCACGCGCGATCGCGGGCAGCGCCGGGATGTACATGTCCGTCGCGAACGGCGAGACGCCGACGATGAGCGCGAGCGGCACGATCGGGGGCAGGCCGCTCCGCGGGGTGGTCCTGGTCCGGTTCCGGGTGCGCTCCGTCGTCACGGCGCCCACGGTACGCCGCGTCGAATCGATTCGACAAGGGGCAGCGGCCGCTGTGGCGCGCGCTGGGAACGACGCGGCCGTCGTCGTGCGACAGCGGCGGTGTCGTTCCGCACCGGCAGGGACCCGCGGACGACGCGACCGTCTGGAGGCCCGGCGCGCGCCCGGCGGACCGGCACCGCGCCTCCAGGCGGTCGCCACGCGACCCCGGGACGACGGAACGCGCGTCGTCCGACGGGTGTGCCGTCGCGACGCGCGCGTTCCGTGTGCCGGGCGGGGCCCGATCAGCCGGTGTTCTGCAGACCGGCGGCGATCCCGTTCACGGTCAGCAGGAGCAGACGGTGGTCGCCGTCCGTGGGGTCGGTGCTGCCGCTCGTCCGGATCGACCGGAGGGCACGGAGCTGCAGGTGCGAGAGCGCGTCGACGTACGGGCTGCGGAGCCGCACGGCGCGGGCGAGCACCGGGCGGTCCTCGAGGACGTCGGCACCACCGGACACGCGCAGGACCCACGCCCGGGTGCGGCGCATCTCGTCGAGCACCTTCGCGGCGAGGTCGTCACGGTCGGCCAGCTCGAGGTAGCGCTCGGCGATGTACTCGTCGGTCTTCGCCAGCGACATCTCGACGTTCTTGATCATCGCGCCGAACAGCGGCCACTCCGCGTACGCGCGGCGGAGGGCGTCGACGTCGCCGACCGCCTCGAGCGCGGACCCGAGGCCGTACCAGCCGGCCAGGTTGATGCGCGCCTGCGTCCACGAGAACACCCACGGGATCGCGCGGAGGTCCTCGAGGGACTCGACGCTCAGCCCACGGCGGGCCGGACGCGACCCGAGCGGCAGCAGGCCGAGCTCCTCCATCGGGGTGACGCGGGCGAACCACGGGGCGAACCCGTCCGCCTTCACGAGCTCGTAGAACGCCTGCCGCGAGACGTCGTCGAGGCGCTGGGCGAGGTCGGCGAACTCGGTCGCCGCGGCTGCGGTGCGCCGCTCGTTCGACGGCGAGGAGGCGAAGAGCGTGGCCGAGGCCATCTGCTCGAGGTGTCGGGCGGCGATGTCCTGGTCGCCGTACTGGGCGAAGATGACCTCGCCCTGCTCCGTGAGCTTCAGCCGACCGTCGATCGAGCCCGGCGGCTGCGCGAGGACGGCCTCGTTGGCCGGGCCACCGCCGCGGCCGAGCGAACCGCCGCGGCCGTGGAACAGCGTGAGCTCGACGTCGTTCGCGGCGGCCCAGTCGGCGATCCGGGCCTGGGCGTCGTACAGCGCGAGGTTCGCCGACACCGGGCCGACGTCCTTCGACGAGTCCGAGTAGCCGAGCATGACCTCGAGCTTCCGGCCGGTCGCGGCGAGGCGTCGCTGGAACGGCTCGGTGCGCACGGCCTCGTCGAGGATGTCGACGCTGGCGTGCAGGTCCGCGAAGGTCTCGAACAGCGGGATGACGTCGAGCACCGGCGCGGCCTCGGCCGAACCGAGCGCGGCGACCGCGAGCTCGTGCACGTTCGCCAGGTCCGCCGCGGACTGCGTGAAGGACACGATGTACCGACGGGCAGCCCGGACGCCGAAGCGCCCCTGGAGCTCGGCGATGGTCCGGAAGACCGCGAGGACCTCCTCGGTCATCGGGCTCAGCTCCCCGCCGGCGCGGATCTCGGCGAGGGCGTTGCGGTGCACCTGCGAGTGCTGGCGGACCTCGAGCTCGGCGAGGTGGAACCCGAAGGTCTCGACCTGCCAGAGGAGGTTCTGCAGCTCGCCGTGCGCCGGACGGACCGCGCCGGCCGCGATGAGCGACGTCTGGATCGTCCGGAGGTCGGCGAGGAGCTCCTCGGGACCGGCGTAGGCGATCCGCTCGTCGCGGCGACGGGTCGCGCGGATCCGCGCCGCCACGAAGAGGAGGGCGCGCCGGTGCGTCTCGTTCGGCGCGCGCACACCGATGCGCTCCGCGACCGCCGGGTCGAGCCGCTCCTGCTCGGCGACGAGCGCCGTCAGTCCGGCGTCGGCCGGCGTCTCGCTGGCGTCGAGGGTGAGGGCGCTGCCGATGCGGGTCGCGGCACGGGAGAGTCCGAGCAGGATGTGCTCGGACGCGGTCTCCGCTGCCTGCCGGGTGACCTCGGCGGTGACGTGCGGGTTGCCGTCGCGGTCGCCGCCGATCCAGGTGCCGAAGCGGACGAACGCGGGCGCGACGACCGGAGCGCGGCCCGCGTCGTCGCCCTGCAGCCGGTCGTCGAGCAGGCGGTACACCTGCGGCACGATCTCGAACAACGTCTGGTCGAACACGCTCATCGCGGTGCGGACCTCGTCGAGCGGGGTCGGGCGCGTGGTGCGGAGCGGCGAGGTGCGCAGGAGCGTCGTGATCTCCTCGAGCAGCCGCCGCTCGTTCTCGGCGCGCGCGGTGGCGTTGCGGGTGCGGTCGCGCTCGTCGATGAGGTCCGTGATGCGACGGACCCCCGTCGTGACCGCACGGCGTCGGGCCTCCGTCGGGTGCGCCGTGAGGACCGGGTGGAACCGGAGCCCCTCGAGTCGGGCGGCCGCCTCGTCGGCACCGACCTGCTCCACGAGCGACGCGTACGTCGCCGGGAACGAGTCGCCGGGGAGCCCGCCGTCGTCGCCGCGCTGCCGGAGGACGCGGACGCGGTGGTGCTCCTCCGCCAGGTTCGTCAGGTGGAAGTACGTCGTGAACGCCTGGGCGACCGCCTCGGCGCGCTCGGCGGTCATGCCCGCGACGAGCTGCTCGGCGCGCGCGGCGCCCTCGGTGCCCGCGCCCTCGTAGGCGTCGATCACCGCGGCCCGCAGGGTCTCCACGTCGTGCAGCAGGTCGTCGCCGCCGACCTCGCGCAGCACCCGCCCGAGCAGGTTGCCGAGGTAGCGGACGTCGGCGCGGAGGTCGCTGTCGACCGCTCCGCTGACGTCGTCCCTGGCGCGTCCGTGACGCGTCTGGCCGTCGATCGCCGTCATGTCGTCCTTTCCGGGTCGGCCGGGGTCCCGCCCCGGTATCCCAGCAGCGTACTGGCCCGTCGGCACGGGTGACGACAACCGTCCGGACGGAGCAGCACCGGGCCCACGGCACGCGACGGGAGCACCCCTGCGTCCGGTGTGTGCCGCGACCCCGGCGGGTCAGTGGTGGACGGCGGGGGCCGACGGCACCCGGAGGGCTTCGAGCTCCGCGAGCAGCCGACGGTCCAGCGCGTGTGCGAGCTCCACCTCCGCGATGACCCGCTCCTGCTCGTCGGCGTCCCACGGAGCCCGGTCGAGCTGCTCGCGGTAGGTGTCCTCGAACGCGGCCGGGTCGGCCACCTGCTCGCAGATCCAGAAGAGCACGCCGTTCGTCTCGAAGCCGAACCGGTCGCTCAGCACGGTACCGATCGCCCGGCCGCCGGACAGGTCGCCGAGGTACCGCGTGTAGTGGTGCGCCACGAAGCCGCCGGGCCAGGTCGCGGCGACCTCGTTCAGCCGTCGGACGTACGCCGTGGTCGCGGGCAGCGGGCACACGAGTTCGGACCAGTCCGGCCCGACGAGGTACTCCAGGTCGGCACGGATCGCCGGCATCCGGCTGCGGTGCTGCGTGACGAAGGGCGCGACCACCGGGTGGTCCGCCATCCGCTCGGCGGCGCGCTCGAGCGCCTCGTACACGAACGCGTACTGTCCGAGGAGGTCGGCGTGGTCCGCGACGTCACAGGTCCCCGCCGCGAGGTCGCGGAGGAGCCCGTCACCCGTCGAGGAACCGGGCGACCGCCGGGTGCGGCGACGCAACAGCTCCGAGAACGGCGTCACGGTCGTGTCCATGAGGTAAGGCTAACCTCACCTCCTGGACAGTCAAGCGCCACACCGAGGAACCGAGACCTCGACCCGAACGAGAGGAGACTCGTCCCCGATGAGTCCCAAGCCGAACCGCCCGCAGCACGTCTTCGTCGTCGACCACACGGAGCGGCTGACCCCGCACATGGTCCGGGTCCACCTCGGTGGACCGGCCTTCGACGACTTCGTGGGCGGCGCCGACCCCGAGCGGCTCGCCGCCACGGACCGCTACGTCAAGCTCCTGCTCGCGAAGCCGGGGCTCGGCCTGGAACCGCCGTACGACCTCGACGCACTCCGTGCCACGCTCCCGAAGGCGGACCTCCCGGCACGTCGCACGTACACAGTCCGGAAGGTCGACACCGCGACCCGGACGATCGCGATCGACTTCGTCGTGCACGGCGACGAGGGTCTCGCGGGACCGTGGGCGGCGGGCGCCCGCCCCGGCGACCGGCTCGCGCTGTCCGGCCCCGGCGGCGGCTACGCGCCGTCCACGGACCCCGCGGTCACCCACGTGCTGCTCGGCGACGACAGCGCCCTGCCCGCCATCGGGTCCGCCCTGGAGGCGCTGCCCGACTCCGCCACGGGCGTCGCCTTGGTCGAGGTGGGCGGTCCCGCCGACGAGCAGCCCGTCGCGCACCCGACCGGTGTCGACCTGCGGTGGCTGCACCGCGACGCCACCGGCGCCGAGCCGGGCACGCTGCTGCTGGCGGCGGCGCGCGGTCTGGAGCGTGCCTCCCGGCCGGTGCAGGTCTTCGCGCACGGCGAGCGGAGCGCGGTGAAGGCGATCCGACGGCTGCTGCAGGACGGCTGGGGACTCGAGAAGTCGGAGCTGTCGCTGTCGGCGTACTGGGCGCTGGGGCGTGCGGAGGACCGGTTCCAGGAGGAGAAGCGGGAGCCGGTGGGGGTGATCTTCGAGGAGTGAGCGGCGACGACGAGCGGGGAAGCGGCGGGGCGCGCCGTCCCGACGGTGCGGAGAACGGACGGCAATGAGGGTCCGCCGACACGTCCCGGGTTGGATGGGGGCATGTCGAACGATCCGGTCCCCTCGACCACGGACGGGCCGCTGCTCTCGCTCGTGTACGCCAGCCGTGCGGTCGTCGGCTTCGGCCTCGACGACCTCGACCAGCTCCTCGAGCACGCCCGGACGGCGAACGAGTCGGCGGGCATCACCGGTCTGTTGCTCTTCAAGGACCACCGGTTCCTGCAGCTCCTCGAAGGGCCGGAGGCGGCGGTGCGCGACAAGATGACGTACATCACCGAGGACCCCCGCCACGACGACGTGACGGTGCTCCTCGAGGAGCAGGTGCCGGAGCGGCAGTTCCCGGGGTGGACGATGGGGTACGCCACGGAGGACACCCTGCAGCACGCCGACCTCCCGGGGTACCGGACGACCTTCGACGACATCGACTTCCTGCCGGACGACCACGAGGCCGGGCCCGTCGTGCCCGCGCTGCGCGAGCTGATCCGGTGGTTCCGGGTGACCCGGCCGGGTGGGACGGCGCGCGCGACGGCGGTGCCGTCCCGGGCGTGACGGTGGTCCGTGTGAGACTCCGCACGTGACGACCTGCTGCGCCCCCGGGTGCGCCTCCCCCGCGACGGATGCCTCCGTGCCGGTGCCCCTGTGCGGCGTGCACCACGAGTCCGTGCTCGACCTCGAGCCGGGTGGGGTCGAGGACGTCCTGCCCGGTCCCTGCCCGCTGTGCGGGTCGCGGGTCGGCGTCCGGTACCCGGGCGGCTCCGTGTGCGCCGTCTGCGAGTGGCGATGGGGCGAGGTCCCGGACGGTGACCTCGCTCCCCCGCGCGTCGACGTCGTCTACTACCTGCGGATGCGGGACGCGAGCGGTGACCGCATCAAGATCGGGACGACCGCGAACCCGCGCCAGCGACTCGCGGCGATCGCGCACCAGGACCTCCTCGCGTTCGAGCGGGGCGACCGGACGGTCGAACGACGCCGGCACGCGCAGTTCGCGGCGACGCGGTACCCGGGCACCGAGTGGTTCCGGACGACCCCGGAGCTGCTCGCACACGTCGGCGCGGTCGGAGCGGGCGTCGGGGACCCGTGGGAGCTCCTGGCACGGTGGCGGAGCGAAGCGCTGGCGTTGCGGGGCTGACGGGGTCGCCGGGTGGCGGGGTCGATCGGCCACCGGGCTGGCCGGGACGGTCGACCGCTGCGGGTCCGCGCCTGCTCAGCGGGCGTAGGCGTCGACGAAGAGCGACCCGCGGAGGTCGCGCAGGGTGTCGACGAGCTGCTCGACGGTCCGCTTCGAGATGCCCGACACCTGCAGGTCGTACGGCCCCAGCGCGGCAGGCGCCCG
>NZ_BACW01000570.1:0-3706 GCF_000333315.1 Curtobacterium sp. B8 | reverse complement strand
CGACGGTGCGCGCGTCGCTGTCGACGACGACCTCGACGGGGCGCTCCTCGCCGTGCTCGATCGCGTTGCCGACGAGGTTCCGCATGATGCGGCGGACACGGCGGGCGTCGAGCTGCATCGTGGTGTGCCCGCCGGGGGTGCGGAGCCGGAGGTCGACACCGGCGCGCTCGGCCAGGGGGCGGAACTCCTCGACGATGTCGGCGGCGAGCGCAGCGGGGACGACCGGCTCGGTCTCGAGCTGGACGGCCTGGGCGTCGTAGCGGGAGATCTCGAGGAGGTCGGCGAGGAGCAGCTCGAAGCGCTCGACCTGGGCGTGCAGGAGCTCCGCCGACCGCGCGACGGCCGGCTCGAAGGCGTGCCGGGAATCGTAGAGCACGTCGCCGGCGAGGCGGATCGTGGTGAGCGGGGTCCGGAGCTCGTGCGAGACGTCCGAGACGAACCGCTGCTGCACCCGCGAGAGTTCGGCGAGCTGGGTGATCTGACGACTCACGGCGTCCGCCATGCCGTTGAAGCTCCGGGCGAGCGTGGCGATGTCGTCACTGCCGTGCACCGGGATGCGCTCGTCGAGGCGTCCGGCGGCGATCTTGCGGCTCGTCTCGGCCGCACCGCGGATCGGCACGACGACGAGCCGGACGACGAGGCTCGTGACGAGGGCGATGAGGACGATGAGGGCGACGCCGCCGATCGAGAGCGTCTGCGACACGAAGTCGAGGGTCTGCTGCGCGTCGGACAGGTCGTACACGAGGTAGAGCTCGTACTGTCCGGCGCTCGGGATCTGCAGCGTCGAGCCGACCGCGAGCCCGGGCTGCCGACGCCCGCCGTCGTCGAGCTCGACCGGCTGCAGGCTGAGGCGTCCGGTGTCCTTGCCGACCTCCTTGCGGAGCGAGTCCGTGATGACGGCGTCGGGGAAGTCCGGGGTGACGATCGTCTGCAGGGTCTGCGGCGTCGTCTGGTTCGGGCTGCGCTCGATGGCGACGTCGGTGCCGCCGGGGCTCGTCGTGTTCGACAGGATCGCCTGCTGCGCCTCGTTCTGCAGGGTCTCGAGCTCGGACTGGTTGTTGTCCTCGCCCGCGGTCGCCGCGTCGAAGATGTTCTGCGCGACGATCGTGGCCCGCGCGGACTCCGCCTCGATCTGGTCACGGCGCTGGGCGTAGACGTTGTTCGAGATGCTCACCATGACGGCGGTGCCGATCACGGCGACGGCGAGCCCCGTCGTGATGACGGTGATGGCCACGGAGCGGACCAGGAGCGACCGCCGCCACAGGTACGCGACGCCCCGCCAGGCGCGACGGCCCCACCGGCGGAGTCGGCGACCGGTCCGGCCGAGCGTGCCGGTGGCGACCGGGCGGGGTCCGGACGGTGCGCGCCGCGGCACGGTGCTCAGGCTCCTCCGGCCCGGTACCCGACGCCGCGGACGGTCGTGACGATCTTCGGGTTGTCCGGGTCGTGCTCGATCTTGGCGCGGAGGCGCTGCACGTGCACGTTCACCAGGCGGGTGTCCGCCTTGTAGTGGTAGCCCCAGACCTGCTCGAGGAGCATCTCGCGCGTGAACACCTGGTTCGGCTTCTCGGCGAGGGCGCGCAGCAGGTCGAACTCGAGCGGGGTGAGGGCGATGACGGTGTCGCCGCGGCGCACCTCGTGCCCGGGGACGTCGACGGTGAGGTCCCCCACGTGGAGCACGGTCGAGTCGGTTGCGGTCGGTCGCAGCCGGGTGCGGATGCGGGCGACGAGCTCCTTCGGGTTGAAGGGCTTCACGACGTAGTCGTCGGCGCCGTTCTCGAGACCGGCGACGACGTCGGCGGTGTCGCCCCGGGCGGTGAGCATGATGATCGGCGTGCCGCTCTCGGCGCGGATCCGCTTGCACACCTCGATGCCGTCGATGCCGGGGAGCATGACGTCGAGCAGCACGAGGTCCGGCTCGGTGCCGCGGAACGCCTCGACGGCCGCGTTGCCGTCGGCGCTGAACTCGGGCTCGAACCCCTCGGAGCGGAGGACGATGCCGATCATCTCGGCGAGGGCCTGGTCGTCGTCGACGACGAGGATGCGCGGTGTCATGTGATGGGGGCTTCCGTCCCTGTGGAGCGTGCGGTGCCCGTCCGGCACCGATCCTCACGATAGCCGGTGCCCCCGCCGCGCACGGTTTTCCGACAGGATGGGACNGGACCGCGTGTCCGCGTGCGGTCCGGTGAGGGGGTGCGGCATGTCCGACTGGCAGGTTCCGGGGTCCGGTGGCGCCGAGGGGCGTCCGCCTGGAGGCCCGCAGCAGCCCGGCACGCCCCCGCCGTCCGCCGCGTGGCCGGGTGGGCCCGGCCCGTCCGCATCGTGGCCGGGTGGGCCCGGCCGGAGCGGCGCCCGGCCGGGTGGTCCCGTCCCGTCGGGCCCGGGTCCCGCCGGGTCGCGACCGGTCGTGCCACTGCGGCCGCTCGGTCTCGGCGACGTCCTCGGCGGCGCGTTCACGGTCTTCCGGCGGAACGCCCGCGTCCTGCTGCTCTGGAGCTTCCTGGTCACCGGGGTCGTCGGGGCGCTGGCGAAGGTCGTGTCGACGCTCGCCCAGGGCGGCCTGCAGTCGCGGATGTTCTCCTCCCTCGACTCGGCCGGGTCGTCGTCGGATGCGGCGTCGATCGCCGCGGGGACCGCCACGGCGTTCGTCCTGCTCTCGGTGGGCCTGCCGTTCGTGGCAGCGCTCTTCCGCGGGTTCCTGCTCGCGCCGGTCGCGGTGGACACCGGACAGCGCGTGCTCGGACGCCGTGCGACGTTCCGTGGCATCTGGGGGCTGCTTGCCGGTCGTCGCTGGTCCGTCGTCGCGTGGGTGCTCCTGCAGGCAGCGGCCGGGGTGCTCCTCGGGGGCGTCTTCCTGGTGCTGTTCATCGGGTTCGTCGCCGGCCTCGCGGGCAGCCGTGCGAGCTTCGGCTGGTTCCTGCTCGCAGCGGTCGTGGTCGCGCTCGGGGGCGGTGTGGTCTCGACCTGGCTCGCGACGAAGTTCGCGTTCACGATCCCGACGATCGCGCTCGAGGGCCGCGGGGTCTTCTCCGCAGCGGCGCAGTCGTGGCGCCTCACGCGCGGGGCGTTCTGGCGCACGTTCGGCATCATGCTGCTCGTCACCGCGATGTTCGCGTTCGCGGTGTCGATCGCGTCGTTCCCGCTGCAGGTGGCCACGGTCTTCGTCAGCGGGGTGTTCGACCCGCTCGGGCAGACCTCGGGGTCGTCCGGGCCCGGGGTCTGGTCCGTCGTCGTCGTGGTGCTCGGAGCACTCCTGGTCACGGCGGTGCAGTGCGTGACCGACGTGCTGTCGGGGTCGGTCCTGACCCTGCTGGCGATCGACCGGCGCATCCGGACCGAGGGACTCGACCAGCGCATCGCCGCGCACCTGGACACCGGGCAGCCGGCCGACCCGTTCGCCCCCGCGGAAGCCCTCCCGGTCCGGCCCCCGCAGCAGCCGTGGGGACCCCAGCAGCCCTGGGGACCGCAGCCGCCGCAGTGGCAGCAGCAGCAGTGGGCGCCGCCGCAGTGGGGCGGGCCGCGGTGAGCGCGGTCGACCCGGACGAGGCCCGACGCCTGCTCGAGCAGGAGCTGCAACGGGCCGAGTACGACGGCGCACGGGCCACCTGGTGGGACCGGGCGTCGAAGGCCGTCCTCGACTGGCTCGGCTCGTTGCGCGCGGACGGCCTGGACTCCCCCGCGGTCGGGCACACCGTGCTGGTGATCG
>NZ_BACW01000571.1:0-5133 GCF_000333315.1 Curtobacterium sp. B8 | reverse complement strand
ACGCGACCCCGTAGGCGTCACGCGTCGCGTCGATGTTCCGCTGGATGTACGCCGACTCGTACGAGCCCTCGGAGGGGCTTCACCTGGAGCCGCTGGACGATCCACGGGTAGATGCCGCCGACGACGATCGCGGCGACGAGGAGCAGCCCCGTGCCCACGATCGAGATGCGCCAGCGACCGATGACCGCGGTCACGATGAAGAGGATCGCGACGATCGCGGCGATTCCAGCCATGATCTCGCGGCCGGGGATGACCGCGTTGACGTCGGTGTACTGCGCACCCGTGATGAGCGAGTTGTTCTTCGCGAGGGTCGCGTACTGGTCGAGCCAGAGGCTGACGGCCTGCAGCGCGATGTAGACGGCGGCCGTGACCGCGAGCTGCACGCGGGCCGCGCGGGAGATGCGGACCTCGCGCCCGCCGAAGCGCATCGCGCCGTACAGGTACAGGGCGGCGAGCGCCGCGAGCCCGGCGATGAGCACGACCGCCGAGGCGTACGCGACGATCGAGCGCCAGAACGGCAGCTCGAAGACGTAGAACCCGATGTCGAGGCCGAACTGCGGGTCCTTCTTGCCGAACGAGGTCCGGTTGAAGTACTCGAGGACCATGCTCCACCGGCCGGAGGTCGACAGGCCAGCGAAGACGCCGAGGACGACCGGGATGCCGATCATGACCGCGCGGCGCAGCGGCTCGATGACCTGCTGGTAGCGGTCGAGCTGCGAGTTGAGCTTCGCGTAGACGGGACGGAACCGGAACGCGAACGCGATGCTCAGGTAGACCGGCACCGCCATGCCGAGGAACCCGGCGACGAACATCGACGTCCCCGCGATCCACCGCGTGGTCAGGACCTGCTGGAACCCGAGCTGCGCGAACCACGCGTAGTCCGTGTAGAGGCTCGCGAAGATGAAGAAGGCGATCACCAGTGCAGCCAGCACGATGATCGTGACCACGATCGGGACCCGCGGCGAACGCCGCCCAGAGGAGGATGGACCCGAGGTGGACGAGGTGGTCGTCACTTGATGTGCTCCAGACGTGTCGGACCGGCGGGCCCGGCGCGGCGGGCCGTCAGTGCGTCGATCCTATTGGTCGCTGCCGACAGTGAAACTGTGCGGGGACTCAGGAAGGTGATCCGGGCCTCCCGGCGGGCCGCCTGGAGGCGCGGATCGCGACGTGCGCGCACGTCGCGTGGAGCGCGTGGCCGTTCCTACGACGTGCAGCGTGCGAGCTTCGCGGTGCTCTTCCCGGACGCGATGGTCTGCAGGTCGGTGACCGCCTGGTCGAGCGTGGCGACCTTGTAGACGTCGAGCCCGTCGGGCACGTGACCGACCACCTCGTCGCAGTTGTCGGCGGGGGCGAGGAAGATCGTCGCTCCCGCTTCCTCCGCGCCGTACATCTTCTGGCGGATGCCGCCGATCGCGCCGACCTCGCCCTGCGCGGTGATCGTGCCGGTGCCCGCGACGTGCTTCCCGCCGTTCAGCTTGCCGGGGGTGATCTCGTCGATGATCCCGAGCGCGAACATCATGCCGGCGGACGGGCCGCCCACGTCCTGCAGGGTGATCTTCACGTCGAAAGGGAAGTCGTAGCGCTCGGTGACGCCGACGCCGAGGAGCGCGGTGCCGTCCTGCTCGCGCGGGGTGACCCCGGACGTGCGCTCCTTCCCGTCGCGCTCGATCGTGATCGTCGCCGGGCTGCTCGTCCCGTGCTTCGCGACCGCGGCGCGGAGGCTCGATGCGTCGACGTCCTCGGTGAGCTGCGTCCCGTCGAAGGCGCGGATGACGTCACCCTTCTCGATCGTGCCGTCGGCGGCCGACCCCTTCTGGACGGTGCCCACCTCGAGTTCGGTCGGGACGGGGATGTCCTGCTGCACGAGGGCTGCGGCGACGGCGGACTGCTGCGACTGCTGCATGTCGGCGGTGTCCTGCTGGCTGACCTGCTCGTTCGTCGACCCCGGGGGGTAGATCGCCGAGGCCGGGATCACGGCCTCCGACTTCGTGAAGAGCGCCCGGATGACGCTCGTCCAGCTCGGCCGGTGCGTCGCGTCGCCTTGGACGCCGACGGTGAGCATGTCGAGTGCGCCCGAGGTCGGGTAGGTCTCGCGGCCCGAGATCTGGATGAGCTCGACGTCCTTCGCGTCCTTCCCCTCCCCCTGCCGCTGCGTGCCGATGGTGTTGTAGACCGGGCCGGGGACCTCGATGAGGTACGGGCTCGGCAGGAAGCTCGCGAGCAGGCCGAGCACGACGGCTCCGATGACGAACGCCCAGCCGAGCGTCCGGGCACGGGATCGACGGCGGGGCTCGGGGGCGAAGAGCGTCACGCAGGGTCCTTCCACGGGGGTGTTCGCCCTCGGCGCAGCGGTTCGGGCGTTCCCACGGGAGCGTCCCAGGTCGGTGCCCGTGAGCAGCGGTTAGCGTAGTCGCCATGCCTGATGAACCGCAGCCGGGGCCGGACGACGACTTCCAGGAGATGCTGCGCAAGCTGCTGTCCGGGGAGGGCCAGATCGACCCGTCGCAGCTCGCCGGTGCGGCCGGGCTCCCGAACGACCCGGCGTTCGTCGCGAACCTGATGAGCCAGCTCCAGCGGGCCGCGCAGTCGGGTGGGGACGGCATCGACTTCTCGGTCACCGCCGAGCGTGCGACGGCGATCGCGCGGGAGGGCGGCCATGCCGTCGACCCCGCGACGGCGCAGGCGTCCGACCAGGCCTTCCAGGTCGCCGCACTCTGGCTCGACGAGGTCACCACGGTCGCCGAGCTCACCGCCACGCCGAGCCTCTACACCCGCGAGCAGTGGGCGAAGGCGACCGCCCCCGTCTGGACGCAGATCGCCGAGCCGGTGGCCTCGAGCATCGCGAACGCCCTGACCGAGGCGATCGACCAGCGGGCCCCCGAGGAGCTCAAGGCCATGCTCGGCGACGTCTCGAAGGCGATGCGCGGTGTCGGCGGTGCCCTGTTCGCCATCCAGCTCGGCCAGGTCGTCGGCCAGCTCTCGAAGGAGGTCGTGTCCGGCGGCGACGTCGGGGTCCCGCTCCTCGACGAGCAGGTCGCCGCGCTCCTCCCCCAGAACGTCGCCGAGTTCGCCGAGGGACTCGACGTGCCCGAGGACGAGGTCCGGATCTGGCTCGCCGTCCGGGAGCTCGCGCACGCCCGGCTGTTCCGGTCCGCCCGGTGGCTGCGGCTGCACATCATCTCGTCGATCACGGACTACGCGAAGGGGATCCACATCCCCTTCGACCGCGTCGAGGAGCTCGCCGCGGACATCGACCCCACGGACCAGGAGCAGCTCCGCGACGCCCTCGCGTCCGGTGCGCTCATCCCGCCGCGGAGCCCCGAGCAGGACGCGGCCCTCGCACGCCTCGAGACGATGCTCGCGCTCGTCGAGGGCTGGGTCGACACCGTCACCGCGGCGGCGACCGCCCGGCTTCCCCGCGCCGACGCCGTCGCCGAGATGGTCCGCCGTCGCCGTGCCTCGGGCGGACCTGCGGAGTCCGCGTTCGCGACGCTCGTCGGCCTGGAACTGCGGCCCCGCCGGCTGCGCGAGGCCGCCGCGATGTGGCAGCGCGTCACCGACGAGCTCGGTGCCGAGGGCCGCGACGCCCTGTGGTCGCACTTCGACGCGGTGCCGACCTCGGAGGACATCGACGCCCCGGACGCCCTGGTGCTCCGGCTGAAGAACCCGGGCTTCTCGGCCGAGGACGACGAGTTCGACAAGGCGCTGCAGGACCTCCTCGACGACAGCACGGGCTCGCGGCCGCGGGAGGACGAGCAGGGTCGGGTCGAGGACGGCGACGGGTCCGACGACGGGTCCGCTCCGCGGGCCTGACGTCCGGGGGTTCTCCACAGATCGGTGCCGGTCGCCCCGGACGGCCCCGTGCTGCGGGACGGTGGGTGCATGGGCATCCGCATCGACCCGACGCTCGAGTTCGTCTGGCGCGACCCGGCGACCGTGCAGCTCGGCGTCGACCCACCGCGCGCCGTCGTCCCGGTCCCGACCACGGCCGAGGAACGGTTCCTCTGCGCCCTCCGACACGAGACCGGTCGCGATGCCCTGACCGCCCTCGCCCACGCCTCCGGGTGTCGGCCGGAGCTCGCGGCCGCGGTCCTCGCCGCAGCGTCCCCCGCGGTGGTCGACGTCCTGCCGCCGACGCGCCCACGGGTGCAGGTCCACGGCGCGGGGCCGCTCGCCGACACGGTCGCCGCCCAGCTCGAGGGCGAGGGCGTGGAGGTGCTCCGGACGCTCCCGCCGGTGGACGGCACGGGCGTCGAACACGGCGCGGGTGCGGCGCCGCCCGCGGACGACGCCCAGTTCGCCGTCGTCGTCGCCGAACACGTCGTGGACCCGGCCCTCCGCGCAGCGTGGTCCCGCCGTGACGTCCCGCACGTGGCGGTGGTCGTCGGCGACGGCAGCGTCCGGGTCGGCCCGGTCGTGACGCCGGACGCCGGGCCCTGCCTGCAGTGCGTCGAGTACGACCGTGCCGACGACGACCCGGCGTGGCCGGTGCTCGCCGCACAGGTGTGGGGCCGCAGCGCCGCCCCGCTCGGTCCCTGGCGGACGGCCGCGGTCGCGGCGACGACGGTGGCGATCGTCCTCGCACGGGTGCCGAGCGCCACCGTCGCCCGGCAGCGACCCGACGACGACCAGGACCAGCTCGTCCTCGACCGGTCGGACCTGTCGGTCACGCGCCGGACGCTGCTGCCCCATCCGCGCTGCGCGTGTCGAGGGCTGCCAGGAACCGACTCGGAGTCCGCGTCCCCCCGCGGACCGACCCCTGTCGCGACCACGTCACCGTCACCGACCGACGGGCCCGCGTGAGGCCGACGTAGAACAGGCGGCGCTCCTCGTCGACCTCGGCGTCCGTGGTCGCGTGGGAGATCGGCAGGAGCCCCTCCGCCGCGCCGGTGATCACCACGTGCGGCCACTCCAGGCCCTTCGAGGAGTGCAGGGTGGCCAGCGTGACCGCGTCGAGCTCGGGCTCGTGGTGCGTCGCAGCGCGGTCGACCAGGTCCTGGGTGAACTGCTGCATGGTCGTGCCGGCCGGGGCGTCCTCGGCGAGGCCCATGATCGCCTGCAGCGCCTCCCACTGCTCGCGGACCGCGCCCGTCCCCTCCGGCGGGGTCGGCGTCCAGCCGCTCACCTGCAGCA
>NZ_BACW01000572.1:0-1009 GCF_000333315.1 Curtobacterium sp. B8 | reverse complement strand
GCCCGGTGTGCTTCCACCCCTGCCAGAGGTAGTCGAGTCCGCTGAGCACGGTCGCGAGCAGTGCGGCGGTCATCAGGACGGTGTGGACACGTGCGCCCAGTCGCCGACCAGCTGCCACCAGGGGAACAACGCGAGCGTGATCGCGACGGCTTGCAGGACGGTCTTGATCTTCCCGCCGCGGCTCGCGGGGATCACCCGGTCGGAGAGCACGGCGAACCGGAACACCGTGATGCCGATCTCCCGCACCATGATCAGGACGGTGACGAACCAGGGCAGTTCGCCGAGGATCGAGAGCGCCACGAGCGCGCCGCCGATGAGGACCTTGTCCGCGATCGGGTCGACGAGCTTGCCGAAGTCCGTGACGAGGTTCTGGCGCCGAGCGATGATGCCGTCGGCACTGTCGGTGATGATCGCGACGACGAAGAGCACCGCGGCCCAGATGCGCAGCGAGCCGTCCTGACCGCCGTCCGCGAGCAGCAGGACGAAGAACAGCGGCGCCATGAGGATGCGCACGACCGTGATGATGTTCGCCACGTTCGCGGTCGATGCGGGCCCGTCGCCCTTGCGGATCAGTCGCCCTCGCCAGGGGAACTGCGCCGCACTGTGCGCGCCTTCGGTGCTGGTCATCGCACTCACTCCCTGCCGGTCAGTCCCCACGCGTCCTCGTCCGGTCCGTCGTCCTCCTCAGGGTACCCGCGCGTCATGTCCGCCACCGGGTCGTCCCCGTACCGGTCGCCGTCGTCCGGCGCGGACGCAACCGGCGCAGCAGCAGCGGGAGCGACGGGAGCGGCGGCCGGGGGTTCCTCGCCGCGGAGCTTCGCGAGCACCCCCGGGAGCTGGTCCGGCGTGACGAGGACGTCGCGGGCCTTCGACCCCTCGGACGGTCCGACGATGTCGCGGGACTCCATGAGGTCCATGAGGCGTCCGGCCTTGGCGAACCCGACGCGGAGCTTGCGCTGCAGCATCGACGTCGAGCCGAACTGCGTCGACACGACCTGCTCGACCGCGG
>NZ_BACW01000573.1:0-1704 GCF_000333315.1 Curtobacterium sp. B8 | reverse complement strand
ACGTCGGCGAGCGGAGTCGGGGAGGAGGGGAACAGGACCCCGGACTCGACGACGACGAGCAGGGCGATCCCGCCGAGGACCCACGGTCCGAAGCCGTGCAGGATCGAGGCGGCGTCGAACAGGTGGACGGCGAGCGGGACGGTCACGTGACGTTCCTCCGGTGGGTGCGGGTGGGCGTGCGGGACCGACGCCCCGGGAACGGATCCTGGGGGCGCCCTTCCCAGAAAGCACCAAGGACCCGCTGGCGGCCGGGATCAGGCGGGCGTGCCGAGCCGGTACCCGCGTCCGCGGACGGTCGCGATGAGGTCGCGTTCGGTCTTCTTCCGGATGTAGTGGACGTAGGTGTCGACGGTGCCGAGCTGCTCGCCGCGCTCGAAGACCGCGGACAGCAGCTGCTCGCGGGAGAACACCCGGTCCGGTGCCGCTGCGAGGACGGCGAGCAGCTCGGACTCGCGGTCGGTCAGCGCGACGCGACCGCTGTAGGGGGAGTGCACGGTGTGGTCGTCGGGGCGGAACGACCACCCGCCGATCTCGATCGACGGACCGGGTGCGTCGTAGTCCCGGGTGAGTGCCCGCAGTCGTGCCTGGAGTTCGTCGAAGTCGAACGGTTTCACCAGGTAGTCGTTCGCGCCGGCGTCGAGGCCGGACACCCGGTCGTGCACCTCGCCGAGCGCGGTGAGCACGAGCACGGGGGTGGCGACGCGGAACCGTCGCAGTTCGCGGACGACGTCCAGGCCGTCGCCGTCGGGGAGGCGTCGGTCGACGACGAGCACGTCGAAGAGCCGGTGGAGTGCGGCCTCGAGCGCGGTGACGCGTGTGGTCACGAGTTCGACGTCCCACGCGTCGGCGAGGACGTCGCGCACGATCGGACCGAGGCGCGGGTCGTCCTCGACGAGCAGGAGCCGCGGTCGTGCGGTCACCGGGCGGCTCCGCGGCGGGGGAGCGGCTCCACGATCGGCAGCGTCAGGGCGAACACCGTGCCGAGTCGTCCGGTGCGTTCGACCCGGACGTCGCCGCCCGCGCGGACGGCGATGTCGCGGACGAGCGCCAGCCCGATGCCGTTGCTGGTCCGGGTCGGGCCGTCCGGAGGGACGCTGCCGTGCGCGAAGCGGTCGAACACCCGGCGCGGCGCGATGCCGGTGATCCCGGCGCCCTCGTCGCGGACCCGGATGACGACCGCGCTGCCGACGCGCTCGTTCTCGATCCACACTGCGCCGCCGGTCGGACTGTGACCGACGGCGTTGTCCACGAGCGCGACGAGGGCACGTCGGAGCTGGGTGGGCGTCACCCGCACGACGACGTCCCCCGGCGAGACGACCAGCTGGACGCGGCGGTCCCGGGCGAGGACCGCCGTGTCGCTCGCGACGGCCGTGAGCGCGTCGTCGAGCGGCGCCTCCGCGCGTTCGTCCGTGCGTCCGGCGGCGGTGGCGAGGAGGTCCTCGACGACCTCCGTGAGGGACCGGGTGTCCGTGCGCAGTTCGTCGGCGACGGCGCGCTCGGGGCTCGTCGGCGGGAGCATGGCCTGCAGCTGTTGGACACGGGCGCTCAGGACGGTGAGCGGCGTGCGGAGCTCGTGCCCGGCGTCGGCGACGAAGGTCCGCTGCAGCCGGTGGGCCTCGGCGAGCGGCCGCACCGCGCGGCCCGCGATCAGCCAGGTGGCGACCCCGGCGAGGAGCACGGCCGCCGCGCCGACGACGAGGACCG
>NZ_BACW01000574.1:0-1304 GCF_000333315.1 Curtobacterium sp. B8 | reverse complement strand
CGTGGCGTCCACGAGCGTGTCGTCCTCGCGACGGGCGATGTTGTACATGTTCTGGACGCACACCACCGGGGCGATCGTCTGCGCCTCCGCCAGCTGTTCGGCGCTGACGGTGGAGAGCCCGAGGTGCCGGATGAGTCCCTGCTGCTGGAGCTCGGCGAGCGCCTCGAACTGCCGTGCGATGCTGCCGGGCTCGGGCGCGTCGAAGCCGCCCATCCGGAGGTTCACGACGTCGAGTTGCTCGAGACCGAGGTTCCGGAGGTTGTCGTGCACCTGCTCGACGAGCTCGTGCGGCTCGCGGGCGTGCGGCCACCCGCCCTGGTCGTCGCGGCGGGCGCCGACCTTCGTCACCAGGTGGAGGTCGTCCGGGTACGGGTGCAGTGCCTCGCGGATCACCTCGTTCGTGACGTGCGGGCCGTAGAAGTCGGACGTGTCGATGTGGGTGATCCCGAGTTCGACGACGGTGCGGAGGACCCGGACGGCCTCGGCGCGGTCGGTCGGGGGCCCGAAGACCCCGGGTCCGGCGAGCTGCATCGCGCCGTACCCGACGCGGGTGAGTTCGAGGTCGTCGGCGAGGCGGTACGTGCCGCCGGGGAGGGTCGTGTTCGTCATGTCCTCCACGATGCCCGCGGGCCGTCGGGTGGGGCAGACCCCCGTCGTCCCTGGGAGTGCGGGGACCAGGATCGGCCGCGCGGCACCGCCGTAGCATCGGGGTCGTGGACGACAACCCCCTCGGCGAGCACCTCCGGGCACGACGGGCGCTCGTGCTGCCGGAGGACGTCGGCATCCGGGTCACCGGGGTGCGGCGGACGCCGGGTCTCCGGCGTGAGGAGGTCGCGACGCTCGCGGGGATCAGCGCGGACTACTACCTCCGCTTGGAGCAGGGACGGGACCGGAACCCCTCGGTGCAGGTCCTCGACGCGCTGGCGCGGGTGTTCGGGCTCGACGGGGTGGCGCGTGACTACCTGCACGGGCTCGCCGGCGCCTCCGCGGGACCCCGGCGGCGGCTGGTCCACGCCGAACGGGTGCCGACCGGGACGCTACAGCTGCTCGACGTCATCGGGTTGCCCGCCTTCGTCGAGGGCCGGTCCTTCGACGTCCTCGCGGCGAACGCGCTCGCGACCGAGCTCGCACCGGGCCTCCGCGCCGGCGAGAACCGGCTCCGGACGATGTTCCTCGACGACGCCGAGACCGCCCGCTACCCCGACTGGCAGGACCAGATGGCCGGGATGGTCGCCGCGTTCCGGGCCTCGATCGGCACGGACGTGCAGGACCCTGCGGTCACGGCACTCGTCGGCGAGCTGTCG
>NZ_BACW01000575.1:0-1492 GCF_000333315.1 Curtobacterium sp. B8 | reverse complement strand
CCTCTGCGGCGTCGGCGACCTCGGCGACGGGCCCGTGCTGCTCCTCCACGGCTCGACCGGCGGCGGCCTGTTCCTCGACGCCGGCGCCGAGGGCGTCCCGGTCGCCGCGACCGTCACCCACGTCGACGGGCTCGTCTTCGCCCGCAGCACGTTCGACAGCTCGGCGAACTACCGGAGCGCCATGATCGTCGGCCGCGCGACCGTCGTGCCTCCGGACCGCCGGGCCGAGGCGCTGTGGCAGGTCTCCGACCACCTCATGCCCGGTCGTCGCGCGGAGGTGCGCGAGATGACCGCCAAGGAGGTCCGTGCCACCCAGGTCCTCCAGCTCCCGCTCGACCGCGCCAGCGTCAAGGTCCGCGCGGCCGGCGTGGGCGAGGCGTCGGACGACGGCGAGGACCACGCGGTCTGGGCCGGGGTCCTCCCGCTCGCGCTCCGGGCCGGCACACCCCTGCCGGGGGACATCTCGGGGGACAGGTCGGTGGACGCGTCCGTCCGGCAGGTCGCGTCGCGACTCGACCGCCTAGCGGCCGACCGGGAGGCGCGGATCGCCGCCGTCATGCGGATCGCGTCGGTCTGACGGCCGGGTCGGACGTGATCCCGCACATCTGAGGACCCTCCACGGATGGATGGTTCCTGTGACCAACCGCAGGAACACGCCGGAACCGCCCAGCAAGGAGCCTCGTCGTGACCAATACGTTACCTTCTCGGGTCACCCCTCCGACGGGTGGCCCGGGCCGCCTCCCCCGAGGTCGCGACGGAAGGAACCATGGGACGCCACGCTCTGCCCGCAGCAGCCGACAGCCAGCACGCCGAGGCGCTGCCCGCACCCACGACACCCGCTCCGGACGCCGCGCTCCGCCGTCCCCGTGGCCGCCGATCGGCCCTCGGCCCCGCAGCGGCCCGCTCGACCTTCGTCGAGCCCGCGAAGCAGGCCCGGGTGGTCGCGATGCGGCCGGTCCCCGTGGCCGCCGCCGGTTCCGCCGTACTCTCCCGCACCGCAGCGCTCCGGGCCGAGCGCGCACTGGACCCGCGCCACGTCCGTCGCGCCGCGAACGCCAAGCGCGCCGCGATCCTCCTGGCCCCGGCGCTCGCCGTGACCTCGAGCCTGACGCTCGCGGTGCCCGCGAACGCGGCGACCCCGTCCACCGACGCCCACTCGGGCACGACGACCTCGCAGACCGCCCTCGCGGGCGTCCCGGCGGGTGAGCTGCAGACCTACACCGTCGCCCACGACGTCGAGGTCCCGGTGACGGCGATCGACGGCGTCTCGACCACCACGACCGTCGTGTCGTACCCGACGGTGGTCACCCGCTTCGGCGTCACGACGGCCCAGGCCGAGTCCGCGATCTCGGCGGCACTCTCCGAGGGCGGCGACCGCGCGACCGTCCTCGCCACCGCGCTGCAGTACCTGGGTGACCCGTACGTCGAGGGTGGCGCCTCCCACGCGGGCATCGACTGTTCCGGGCTGACGATGGTCGCCTACGCGGCCGTG
>NZ_BACW01000576.1:0-4765 GCF_000333315.1 Curtobacterium sp. B8 | reverse complement strand
CCGCACACACCGCCAGGGCGATCCAGAAGAACGGCCACGGTGAGCCGAACCCATCGGCCCGTCCGTCCGCGCCGAAGTGCGTCGCCACCAGGCTCGGCAGCTGCGGCGCCGTCACCGCCCCGGCCACTGCCAGGGCGCCGAGCGCCACCGTGCTCGGTGCCATCGCCGCGAGTCGCATGCCCGTGGTCGTCCGTGCGGTCGTCATCGTGCCCCCTGGAGCATCGTCATCAGTTGGTCGAGCGGCACCCCGAGGGCGTCCGCCTGGTCACGGAGCTCCCCGACGAGGCTGCGGAGTCGGTCGAACGAGGCGTTCCCGGAGCGGAGCACCGTCGCGCCACGCCCCCGTCGCAGCTCGATGAGCCCGTCCTCCTGCAGTCGCGCGTAGGCACGGAGCACCGTGTGCATGTTGACGTCGATCGACGCGGCGAGGTCCCGGGCCGACGGCAACCGGTCACCGGCTGCGAGATCGCCACGGGCGATCGCGACACGCACCTGGGCCGCGACCTGCTCCGCGAGGGACACCCGGGCCGCGGGATCGACGGTGATCAACATGTTCGTATTCTATGCAAACAATCCGTCGAGCGCACGCCGGGGAGGACGTGGGCGGCGGACCGGCGGCGTGCCTCCAGGCCGGCCCCATCCGGATGGCGCGGATCGCGTCTGCCTGAGTGCTCGGTCCGTGTGCGACCTCCGCCGCGCGCGTAGCGTCCGAGTTAGCAACTAGTCCGTTCTGTGTCCAGCAAGTGCGTGAATCGACCAAGTGGTGCGACGTGCACGGGCACCATGATGTGGATTCAGGGAGCACACCATGACCAAGTACGAGTCGGACGACGCGGTCCAGCCGGCCCGCATCACCACCTACCGGGGCCTCCGGAAGGCCGCTCGTCGCGGTCGGGCGGTCGAGGAGACCCTGCCCACGCCGTCGCTGGCCGACCTGCGGTGGCCCGAGGCGACGAGCGGATCGAGGACCCGGTGAACGGCGCGGCCCGGACCCGTCGTCATTCGGCAGAAGAGGTCGTCCGCACGGTCACCGACCCGCACGAAGCCGTGGTGCTCATGCGCGAGGTCCACAACGGCCGCGACCTGCGCTTCGACGACCACAGCGGGTTCGGGTTGCGCTACCGGACGATGAGCGACGGGCGGGTGAGCCTCCGGACGGCGTCGTCGACCTCGCGGTTGACCGGCATCCTGCAGCCCGAACGCCAGTACGTCCTCCTGTGGGCCGTGGACGGTGGGACGGTGATCGACGCCGATCGGCCCGACTCCGTCACGATGCGGCCCGCCGTCCCGGTGGCCTTCCCCGCCGGACGGGAGTTCGCGATCGACGCCGTCCCCGGCACGCACCACTTCGTGCACTTCACCGCGGACTTCCTCGAAGCGGTCGCGACGAAGGACTCCGACGCCGCGCCGCGCCCGCTCAACCTGCCGATCGTCGTCGAACCGGAGCGGCTCGGCCCGCTGCAGGAGGTCGTCCGGGCCGTCGCGCCGGCGTTGTTCGACCGGTCCACGGTCGGTGAGACCCGCGACGCCCTCGACCTGATGCTCGCGGAGGCGGTGCTCGCCGCGTTCGAGCCCATGCCGGACGGCCACGTAGCGGGCCCGCACGCCAACGGCGTGCAGCGCGCCAAGACCTTCATGCACGCGCGGTTCGACCGAGCGCTCACCGTGCCGGAGATCGCCGAGGCGGCAGGGGTCAGCGTCCGGACCCTCCAGGAGGGGTTCCAGCGGCACGAGGGACTCACCCCGATGGCGTTCCTCCGGGAGATCCGCCTCGAGAAGGCCCGGCTCGGCCTGCAGCTCGCGGACCCCGACGTCTCCTCGGTGGGTGCGGTGGCGCTGTCCTGCGGGTTCAAGCACATGGGGCGGTTCTCCGGCGCGTACCACGAGGAGTTCGGGGAGTACCCGGCCGAGACCCTGCGGCTGCGAGGTCGGACCGTCGTCCGCTGACCGTCTTCCAGTGCGTCCTCTCCGCGGATCCCGAGCGCACTGATGGGGGAGCGCGGCTAGCGTCGAGGCATGCAGCCCGACACCCGCCCCGGACCGACCTCGAGCGGCTCCGTACGGGGCATGCGGCGGGACGTCGTCCGCGTCCGCGGCGAAGGGCAGCCGGTGCTGGTCCTGCACGGCACCCCCGGTGGGGTGGACACCGCGGACGTGATGGCCCGCTTCCTGCCGTCCGACGGCTTCCGGGTCGTGACGGTCTCCCGTCCCGGGTACCTCGGCACGCCGGTCCGGCACGGCCGCAGCAGCCTCGACGACGATGCCGACCGGGCGGTCGCGCTGCTCGACCGGCTCGGCATCGAGCGCGTCGGCGTGCTCGCGTGGTCGGGCGGCGGGCCCAGCGCCTACCGGCTCGCGATCCAGCACCCCGAGCGGGTCTCGTCGCTCGTCGTCGCTGCGGGTCTCTCCGCGCGGTGGGCGCCGCCGCGGGCGACCCCGGCCGAGTGGTTCGTCACGCAGACCCGGCCCGGCGCCGCACTCTCCGCGCTGGCCGCCCGTGTCGCCCCGGCCGCTGTCGTCCGTTCGGCCGTCGCGGGCGTCAGCTCGCTGCGGGGTGACGCCCTCGACGCGCACGTCCGCGACGTCATGGCGGACCCCGTCCGTCGGCGGTTCGTCCTCGACCTCGCCGCCACGGGCAACAGCTCGGGTCCGCACCGCGACGGGTGGCGGAACGACGTCGAGAACCTCGGTGCGATCACGACGCTCGACCTCGGGTCGGTGCAGACGCCGACGCTCCTCGTCCACGGTGACGCGGACGCCGACGTCCTCCCCGAGCACAGCGAGCGGGCGGAGCGTGAGATCTCCGGCGCCGAGCTCGTGCGGCTGCCGGGCGGGACCCACTTCGCGGTGTGGGACCACCACGACGCCGCGGCCGTCCAGGAGCGGGTCCGGGCGCACCTGCGGCGCTGACGCCGTCGCCTCTCGAAGCCGCGGTCCGACCGCCGGCACCCCCGCCGCGCTCCGCCTCAGCCGCCGCGGCCGCACAGGCCGGTCGTCCCTAACCGCGCTCAGCCCGCCGCGATCGCCGACACGAGCAGGCCGAGCACGCGGTCGAGCTCGATCGACGTGAGCGCCCCGTACCCGAGCACGACCCCCGTCGGCAGGCTGCCGGGCCGCACGCCGTAGTCGTCGAGCGCCGCCACGAGGACCCCGAGCGCCGCCATCCGGTCGACCACCGCGTGCCCCGTCGCCGGACCCGGCCACGTGACCACCGCGTGCAGCCCGCCGTCCAGGGCACGGGCCTCCAGTCCGGCGCCCCCGGAGGCGCCCACCCGGGCGAGGACCTGCTCCCGCCGGTGTGCGGCGTCGCGGCGGACCCGACCGAGGTGACGTCGGAGCGCGCCGGACCGCAGGAGGTGCGCCACCGCGACCTGCACGGGCTCGGCGACCACCGGACCGCGGGCCCGGCGCGCCGCGAGCACCGCCGCGGAGCGGTCGTCCTCGGCCGCGGGCAGGACGATCCAGGAACACCGCAACCGCGGGTCGAAGGTCTTCGAGAAGCCGCCGAGGTGCAGCACGGAGCCGGCCCGGTCGAGCGCGGCGAGGGCGGGGACCGGACTGCCCCGGTGCCGGAACTCGGAGTCGTAGTCGTCCTCGAGGACGAGCGTCCCCGTCCGAGTCGCCCAGTCGAGCAGCGACCGGCGTCGGGCCACGGGCATCACCGAGCCGAGTGGGTACTGGTGCGTCGGCGTGACCATCACGGCGTCCACGGGCGGCAGCGCCGCGAGGGCGTCGAGGTCGAGGCCGTCCGCCCCGACCGGCACGCCGAGCACGGTGCCGCCGGCCGACGTCACCGCGCGACGCCCGGTGGGGTAGCCGGGGTCCTCGACGGCGACGCGGGGCGAGCGACCGAGGAGCGTGCGGAGGCCCTCGGTGACGACGGAGATCGCGTCCGAGGTGCCCGCCGTGACCACCACGCGCTCGGGGTCGGGCGAGAAGCCGCGCGTGAGCCCGAGCTGGGCGGCGATCTGCGTGCGGAGCTCCGGGAGCCCGAGCGGGTCGGACAGGCCGTTCCGCAGCGGGGCGTCCGCTGCCGCCCGCCAGGCGGCACGCCAGTCGCGCTGCGAGATCGCCGTCACGGCGGGGATGCCGGGACGTGCGTCGAGGACCGCGGTGCCGGGATGCGGGACCCGGCGGATCGCAGGCGGCGCGGTCGTGCTGCCATCGCCCGCGGCGCGGTCGCCCGCGAGCGTGGCCCGGCCACCGCGACCCGTGGCCGGGCCGCCCACGGGAGTGGCGCGGCCGCCGCCACCCGTGGCCCGGCTGCCCTCCGCCGACGGAACCGTCCCAGCGCCGCCCCCGCCGACGACCACCGCAGCCGCCCCCTGCCGCGTCCGGATGTACCCCTCGCCGTCCAACTGGTCGTACGCCGCGACCACCGTCCCTCGCGCCACCCCGAGTGATCGCCGCGGCACCGCCGACACCGGCGTCGACCTCGTCGAAGACGAACGTCGGCACCGTGGTGCTGCCGGCCATCACGACCTCGATCGCGAGCATCACGCGGGAGAGCTCGCCGCCGGACGCCCCCTTGCCGATCGGTCGCGGGTCGGTGCCCGAGTGCGGCTGGAGCAGGATCGCGACCTGGTCACGTCCGTGCCGGCGGTACTCGCCCGCGTCGGTGACCTCGACCACGAGGGTCGCACCGGCCATCGCGAGCGACTTCAGCTCGGCCGTCACACGCTTCGCGAGGTCTCCCGCGGCCTTCGTGCGTGCGGTCGTCAGTGCGGCGGCGGCGTCGGCGAGCCGTTGTTCGTCCTGCTCGACC
>NZ_BACW01000577.1:0-10224 GCF_000333315.1 Curtobacterium sp. B8 | reverse complement strand
CCCTGGCGCCCGCCGCGCCGCCCCGTGCGAAGCCCCAGCCCGAGGCGATCGCCGAGTGGGGCCAGGAGGTCCTCGACGCGCTGCCGTCGATGCTGCCGGACCCTGCGTTCGACCTGCTCCGTCGGGTGCCGCCGCGCGGTGCGATCGCTCCCGTGCAGGGCGACGACATGGTGTCCGCGGTCGTGACGACGCTGCTCGGGCTCGATCGGTCGTACCTGGCGATCCAGGGTCCTCCGGGGACGGGCAAGACGTACGTCGGTTCGAACGTCGTCGCGAGGCTCGTCCGCGAGTACGGGTGGCGGGTCGGCGTCGTCGGACAGTCGCACGCGACCTCGGAGAACTTCCTTGCCGCGGTCGTCGCAGCCGGGGTACCCGCCGACCGCGTGGTCAAGGTGCCGCGGTCGGGCGCGGACGACGATGAGGTCGAGGCAGCGCCGTGGACCCCGGTGAAGAACAACTCCGCGATCGCCGCGTTCCTGTCGTCCTGCGCCGAGACCGGCACCGGGGGCGTCGTCGGCGGGACCGCGTGGACCTTCGCGAACGAGACCACGATCGCGCGGCGCTCCCTCGACCTGCTCGTCGTCGACGAGGCCGGGCAGTTCTCGCTCGCGCCGACGATCGCGTCCTCGATCGCTGCGACCCGCCTGCTCCTGCTCGGCGATCCGCAGCAGTTGCCCCAGGTGTCGCAGGGTTCGCACCCGGAGCCGGTGGACGTGTCGGCCCTCGGATGGCTGACGGACGGCGAGCACGTACTGCCGCCCGAGTTCGGGTACTTCCTCGCGCGCACGCGTCGGATGGAGCCTGCGCTGACGGCATCGGTGTCGTCGCTCTCCTACGACGGGCAGTTGTCGTCGATGGCGTCCGGGCGGCACCTCGACGGGATCGACGCGGGCGTGCACCCGGAGCCGGTCGTGCACGCGGGGAACACGACGTCGTCCGCCGAGGAAGCCGCGCGGGTCGTCGCACTCGCCCGTGACGTCATCGGTCGTTCGTGGACGGACGACTCGGGGACGCGGCAGCTCACGGACGAGGACGTCATCGTCGTCGCGCCGTACAACGCGCAGGGTGCGCTGATCCGGCAGGAACTCGATCGCGCCGGACTCACCGGCACCCAGGTCGGGACGGTCGACATGTTCCAGGGGCGCGAGGCCGTGGTGTCGATCGTGTCGCTCGCGGCGTCGAGCGCGGCCGACATCCCGCGCGGCCTCGACTTCCTGCTCATGCCGAACCGGCTGAACGTCGCGCTGTCACGGGCGAAGTGGGCGGCGTTCCTCGTGTACTCGCCGGCGTTGGCGACCGGACTGCCGCCGTCGATCGCGGGGCTGTCGTTGTTGTCGCGGTTCATCGAGCTGGTGGAGCCCGGGACGCGCGGGCAAGTTCTCACCGACCGGTGACAGTTCCGGTGCGCGATCGTCGGGGCCGGAGCACCGGAACTGCCATCGTCACCGCTGGCACCATCGCTCCCGGTAGCCCTGTCCTCCACGGGGACGACGTCACGGGTCGCGCTCCACAGGTCCCGGTGCCGCTCGCACGGCGGTTCGCTCCGCGTCCTACCGTTCCGGCATGGACGTGCAGGAGACGACGATCCGGCAGCTGCTGGAGGGATCGAAGCAGTACGCCGTGCCGCTCTACCAGCGCCCGTACGCCTGGGGTCGACGACAGCGGACCCGGCTGTGGCGTGACGTCCTCGCGCTCGAACGGACCCGCCGGACCAGCCCGGCAGCGACGCACTTCATGGGGTCCCTCGTCCTGTCGTCCGGACGGATCGGGCCGAGCGGGGTCGAGTTCCTCGTCGTCGACGGCCAGCAACGACTGACGACCCTGTCGATCCTGCTGTGCGCACTGCGCGATCACCTCCGCGCGCACCGCCCGGACGAGCCGATGCTCGCCGCGAGCATCCACGAGCAGTTCGTCGCCGACCGGTACAAGGCGGGTGACGAACGACTGAAGCTCCTTCCGTCGCAGGCGGACCGCGGACCGTACTGCGCGGTCGTGGACGGCGTCGCCGCCGATGAGCAGAGCGCGGTCCGCGCCGCGTACGACGACTTCCGACAGGCGCTCGACGCGGCGGACGGAGCGGACGAAGTCGGCGAGCCGCACTACGTCGAGCGCATCCGGGACGCCGTCCTGGGCGGCCTGGCCTTCGTGTCCATCACGGCGAAGGGTGACGACGACGTCTACCGGATCTTCGAGTCGATCAACAACACGGGTGTGCAGCTCACGCAGGGCGACCTGATCCGGAACCACCTGTTCATGCGCCTCGGGCCGGACGGCGCCGCCGTCTACGCGTCGTGGTGGCTGCCGATGCAAGAGCGGCTGAGCAGCGAGGACCTCGAGCTGCTGTTCTGGCTCGATGCGGTGGCCACCAACCCGGCGGTGAAACAGTCGGAGATCCACGCGTTCCAGCAAGCCCGGCTCGCCGAGCTCGATGACCAGGCCGTGACGGCAGAGGTCGTGCGCTTCTCCCGCCTGTCCGAACTGCTCGCCGTGGTCCGGCACCCGCAGCGCGAGCCCGACGAAGCGGTTCGCGAGCGCTTGACGCGGTTGCAGGAGTGGGGATCGCCGACCACCGTGCCGATCACGTTGCGACTGCTCGCGCGTCGAGCGTCGGGCCACTCCGACTCAGCCGAGGTCGCAGCGGCGCTGGGCGTCGTCGAGTCCTTCCTCGTGCGACGGGCGGTGGCCGGGCGGCCCGGCGACGGAGCCAGCCGTGCGCTGCTCCGCGCGTGCTCGATCCTGGAGGACCCCGACCAGCCAGCGGCGGACGGCGTGCTGGGCATCGGAGACGCGGCGGCCGTGCGCGCCGCCCTGTCGACCGGACGGCGGCAGTTCATCGACGACGACCGGGTGCGGGCGGCAGTCCTCGACGAGCCGTACTACCTACGGGGACGTCGGCCGCATCAGAAGCTCATCCTCGCGTGGATCGAACGGACCCTCCGCCCGCGGGAGCCGGTGGACGTCGGCCGGGCGACGGTCGAGCACGTCCTGCCGCAGCGGATGTCCGCGGATTGGCGGAGCGTGCTGCAGCGGGGTCTGCGGCCGGGGGAGTCCGTCGACGAGGTGCACGACCGGCTCGTCCACACGCTCGGCAACCTCACGCTGACCGGCTCGAACGGGGAGTTGGGCAACCAGCCGTTCGAGTGGAAGCGGGCCGAGTTCGCCGTGAGCGGCTTCGAGATGAACCGACGGATCGCCGAACACGAGGTCTGGGGAGCGGAGGAGATCCGTGCGCGAGGGCGGTGGCTCGCCGACCGCATCTGCGCCGAGTGGATCGGTCCGGACACCGGTGCGTCGACGAGCGGCACGCGCTGGGAGGTGGTGCACGAGGCGATCGCCGCGGTCCCGCCCGGCCGGTGGACGTCGTTCGGGGACCTCGCCTCGCTGGTCGGGACCCATCCGGTGCCGGTCGGCCAGCACCTCGCGTCCGAGCTCGTGCCGGGGGCGCACCGCGTGCTGCACACGCCGGGGACGATCCCGCCCGCGTCGCGGTGGTCGACGGCCGACGGGCGGGATGTCCGCGGTGTGCTGACGGACGAGGGCGTGCTCTTCGACCCGCGGACCGGGCGGGCGTCGCAGGGTCAGCGGATCAGGTCGGCTGCGCTCGCCGCCCGGCTCGCGACGGCTCGCGGTCCGGCGCCGTGAGCACTGTCGTGACGCTTGCGGCGCAGGCACGGACCCCCACCGATGTCGGTCCGTGCGTGCTGGCAGCTCAGTACTTCGCCGACTGCCCACCGTCGATCGGCACCACCGTGGCGTTGACGTAGGACGCGTCGTCCGAGAGCAGGAAGGCGACCACTGCGGCGATCTCCGGCGCCTCGCCGTAGCGCTTCGTCGGGTTCACCTGGATGAACTCCTCGGCGGCCTTCCGCGGGTTCTCCGGGTCGAGCTGCTTCATCGAGTTCTCGACCATCGGCGTCCAGATCGCGCCCGGGGCGATGGCGTTGATGCGGATGCCGTACTGCCCGTACTCGACCGCCGAGTTGCGTGTGAGTCCGACGACGCCGTGCTTCGCGGCCGCGTACCCGGACTGGTTGCCGATCCCCCGGATGCCGCCGACGCTCGCGGTGTTCACCACCATGCCGGAGCCCTGCTCGCGCATGACGGCGAGGACCTTCTCGAGCCCGAGGAAGACGCCCCGCAGATTGATGGACACCACCCGGTCGAACTCGGCGGCCGTGAACGACTCGGTCGGGTTCTGCTTGCCCTCGATGCCCGCGTTGTTGAAGAACCCGTCGATGCGTCCGAAGTGCTCGGTCGTGTCGATCACGTAGGCGTCGACCTGGGCCTCGTCCGAGACGTCGGCGACGGTGGTCAGGACCTCGGTGTCGGGAGCCGCCTCGAGCACGGCAGCCTTAGTGGCCTCGAGCCCCTCGGCGGAGACGTCGACGAGCGAGAGCTTCGCACCCTCGGACGCGAGTCGGACCGCGGTGGCGCGGCCGAGGCCGGAACCACCGCCGGTGATGAGGACGACCCGGTCGGTGAAGCGGGCGGTGACAGCGCTGGTGTCGGGCATGGAGGGACCTCCTGAGGTCTTCGGCGGTGAAGGGCTCGGGGTCCGCGCCCGGCGCGGGCAGCGAGTCCATTCGATGCGTCTGCATCGGGAGTAAGGCTACACCTGTTGTTTTAGGCAGTCGGGCCGACGCCGTGACCCGCGCGTGTGGCAGTGCCCGAGGGTCATGAGCACGCAGTGGCAGTTCCGGTACGGCAATCCCGGAGTCAGCGCACCGGAACTGCCACGTCGCGAACAGGAAATGCCACAGGGATCGCCCCGTCACCCCCTCAGCAGCGGTCGAGCACCCGTTCCATCGCATCCCGCTCGGCCGGTGTCACCCACAGGTGGTACCGCGCCTTCACCGTGACCTGGTGCTCGATGTAGGTGCAGCGGAACCCCTTCGCCGCGGGCAGCCACGTAGCGGCGTCACCCGAGCGCTTCTGCGCGTTCGAGTGCCGGTCGACGGCGAAGAGGTTCTCGGGGTCGTTCGCCAGGCCCTCCCGAGCCGCCTGCGGCAGCTGCTGCGCTCCGGTCCGCCACGCGTTCTCGAGCGCGACGACGTGGTCGATCTGCACCTCGGTCGAGGTCGTCTGCCCCCGGGTGAACGCGATGGTCCCGCCGGTGTACGGCGACACGAGCGTCCCGGTGAGGACCGTGCACCGCCCCTGCCGCACGATGCCGGTGAGGTCGCGCGCGAGGACGTCGTTCCGTGTGTCGCACCCGTTGTGGTCGACGTCGAGCCACGCTGACCCGAAGTCGCCCGTGCGGTCGTAGCCGGTCGCCGGCGCCTTCCCCTTCACGGGCAGGCTCGCGAGGGCGCGGAGCGTCGCGGTCGTGTCCGGATCCGGCCTGGAGGCACGGCTTGGCTCCGCCCCGCCCGTCGCGTCCGCCTCACCGGTCGCGTCCGCCCCGCCGGTCGAGTCCGCCCCGCCGGTGGGGTGCGCGCCGGTGTTCGACTCGGTCGCGGCGCTCGACCCGTCCGACGGGGCCAGCGCAGCGTGCAGGGCGTACCCACCGAGTGCCAGGGCGAGGACGAGGAGGACGGAGACGGTGCTGGTGCGGCGGCGGCGGCGGCGGCGGGACGTCATGGGGGAAGGGACTCCTGGCGTGGTGCGGGTGGTGCTGTCGTGCGAGGGACGGCGTGCTGGTCGGTGTCAGGCGAGCAGGGAACGGATGTCGTCGGCGGTCAGGTCGTCGGCGAAGAGCGCGTCGTCGTCGATCATCGTGGCGAAGAGCTCGGCCTTCTTCGCGGCGAGTGCGAGGACCTTCTCCTCGATGGTGTCCTCGGCGATGAGTCGGTTCACGTTCACCGACCGCGTCTGCCCGATCCGGTGCGTCCGGTCGACCGCCTGGTTCTCGGCCGCCGGGTTCCACCACGGGTCCAGCACGAACACGGTGTCCGCCTCGGTGAGCGTGAGCCCGAACCCGCCGGCCTTGAGCGAGATGAGGAACGCGGGCGCGGTGCCGTTCCGGAAGCGGTCGATGACCTCGGGGCGTCGTCGTGTCGCGCCGTCGAGGTACTCGTACCCGATGCCGCGGGCGTCGAGTGCGTCCGACACGATGCGCAGGAAGGAGGTGAACTGGCTGAAGACGAGCGCTCGTCTGCCCTCGGCAGCGAGCTGGTCGAGCTCGTCGAGCAGCAGGTCGAGCTTCGCGGACGGGATGTCGGAGACCTCGGCCGGGTCGTCGACATCGCCCGACGGCGCAGCGGTGGGCACGAGGGCGGGGGAGAGCGCGAGCATCCGGAGGAGCGTCAGGGAGCGGAACACGATCATGCGGTTGCGGGGCAGGTCGTCGATGAGGTCCAGGACCTTGAGCCGCTCACGGTTGAGCGTCCGCTCGTAGAGCTCGCGGTGTGCCGGGTCGAGCGTCACACGGACGACTTGCTCCTGCTTGGGCGGCAGGTCGGCCGCGACGCTCTCCTTCGTCCGCCGGAGCATGAGCGGGCGGATGCGTCGCCGGAGCCGTTCGGTGAGCTGCCGTCGGGCGTCCCCCCGGAGGTCGGGCGAGGCGAGGGGCTTCACGTAGTCGTCGCCGAACCGCGTCCATGAGGACAGCAGCCCCGGCGCCATGACGTGGAAGAGCGCCCAGAGGTCGGTGAGGCCGTTCTCGAGCGGGGTGCCGGTGAGCGCGAACTTCACCGGGACACGCAGGTCGGTCACGACCCGGTGGATCTGCGACTGCGGGTTCTTCACGAACTGCGCTTCGTCGAGGACGAGCGCCGCCCACTCCTGCTGTGCCCATGCGGTCGCGTCGAGCCGGAGCAGGGCGTACGAGGTCACGACGACGTCCGACCCGCCGGCAGCACGGGCTACCAGTGTCGGGTCCTTGAGCGAGGTCGCGGTGACGGTGGTGACCCGCAGCGACGGGACGAACCGCGCTGCCTCGTCCGCCCAGTTGCCGACGACGGAGGTCGGCGCGACGACGAGGAACGGTGCGCCGGACGGCGCGTCCGCTCGGGCAGCCGCGATCATCGCGAGCACCTGCAGGGTCTTGCCGAGGCCCATGTCGTCGGCCAGGACGCCGCCGATCCCGTGCTGGCGGAGGAACGTCAGCCAGGCGTACCCGGCGTGCTGGTACGGCCGAAGCTCGGCTCGGACCGTGTCCGGCACGGGGGTGTCCCCGGGCGGGGTCGCGCCGAGGAGGCCCCCGGCGATCGCCTGCCAGCGCTCGTCGTGCGCGGTCTCGTCGGCGAGCTGGTCGAACTCCGACCAGAGTCCCGCTTGCAGCGGCGTGACCGTCATCGGCTGGTCGGGCTCCCACTCGCCGAGATCGCGGGCCTCGTCGATGAGCTCCTTGAGGCGGTCGAACGCGGGGTCGGCGAGCGAGAGGTACGAGTTGTCGATGAGCTTGAGCCGTCGCGCCCGCCCCGCCAGCGCTCGGAGGAGCGGGGTGAACGGGATCTCCTTGCCGTTCACGCTCACGATGATCCCGAGGTCGAACCAGTCGTGCTTCTCCGACGGCATCGTCGTGACGCGGATGTTCGGCCGACCGCTGAGCCGTTCGTAGTCGAGCCGTTCGCCCTGCACGACGGTACGGATGCCGTGCGCGGTCAGCTGCGGCAGCAGTTCGTTCGCGAACACCGCGACGTCGGCGTCGTCGACCACCCCGTCGACGAACCAGTCGAGGCCACCGCCGGGACCGACGGGGGCGTCGTCGGCCGCGCGGACCTCGGTGAGGTCGGGGAGGGGCCCGTGCAGCGCGACCGGGTCCTTCTGGCCGTCGACGTGCCAGCGCCACTGGAGGTGCACGCGGTCGTCGGTCCGGGGTGCCCGTGCCGGTTCGAAGGTGGCCGTGAGCACGAGCTCGGGCGTGCCGCGCTCCGGGAGCTCGACCGAGCCGTCCGAGCTGACGAGCCCACGTGCACCCCGGAGCCGGGGCGACCAGTCCGCGAGGAACTCGTCGACCTCGGACTCCGGCACCGTGATGCGCGCACCGTCGACGAGCATGCGGCGCTGGTCCTCGGGCACCGGCTCCGGGGTCGGGGCGAGCGTGACCGCGAACGACGGGCTCTCGCGGAAGGCGTAGACGCCGTGGTCGCCGATCGTCCGCGCGGCTCCGGTGGCGACCGGCCGGCCGTCGATGACCGCGCTCGCGCCGATCACGAGGCCACCCTCGGAGCGTGCGGTGTCGAGCAGGACGCGGGCATCCGAGCCGAGGGTCACGCCGCTGGCCTGCTTGCCGGTGACGAACGCGATCCCGAGTCCTTCGGCCTGGCGGAGCAGGGGCCAGAGCAGCGGGCTCTGGAAGTCGTCGAGGTGGATCCAGTCGCTCTCACCGGGGAGGCCGGCGAGAGCACCGGCGCGGTGGAGTGCGGCGAGCTGCAGGAACCACGCGTGCTGCTCGGGAGTGAGACCGAGGCGGTTCTGCGAGTAGGGGAGAGCGCTCCAGGTCAGCTGGCCGCGCACCCAGTTGCCCGCGTCGCTCCGGGTGACCGGGCGCACCCCGAGCCGCACGGTGCGCGACGCGGCGGGCAGCGCTCGACCGCTCGCGCGGGCACGCGCGGCGAAGCGCGCCGTCACCGCGTCACGCAATTCGAACTGCAGGCCCATCGGGGTGCCCTGCGGCGCTGGCGCCTGGTCGGTGTCACCGGCGAGGCGGGCGACCTCGTGCCTCCAGTCCGGGGCCGGCGGAGCCGGAGCTTCGGCCTTCGGACCGGCGGCCGCTGCGAGGGCGCGGGCGTTGACGGTCAGGAGCGCGGCGGCGACGTGCTTGCAGTCGCCGCCGAGCGGGCAGGAGCAGGTGCTCCGGACGGGGCGGACGAACTCGCCCCGTGCAGGGGTGGTCTCGATGCGGACGGCGTAGGGCTCGTCCGCGGAGCCCGAGACGCTCGCGGTGACCGTGCCGTCGGCGTCGTGCCAGACGGCGTCGTCGACGAGGCCGGCGCGCACGACGTCGCGCGCGCGCCCGAAGGCCTGCGGTCCGACGAAGCGGATGACGTCGACGGCGTCGATCATCGGGGCGGCTGGCACGCACCAATCGTGCCAGCACCCACCGACGCCCGACTCACCGGAGCGTCCAGTCCCCGCCGCTGTTGACCTGGATGACCGACGGGCCCTTCCGGAGGTGCGCGGTCGCGTTGCACTCGGCGTGACCGCCCGACGACGCGACGATCGTCTCGTAGTCGAGCGCGATCGGCGTCTCGCGCACGAGGCACGCCATGTCGCCGCCCTTCGACACGAACCTCCGGCTGGTCGCGGCGCCCCAGTAGAGCATCACCTCGTCGCCGTGTCCCGACGACGTGAGCGGGAGCGCCTCGGCGACGGGCCGGAACGTGAGGCTCCAGTGACCGGTCGCGATCACCTTCAGGACCGACGGGGCGCGCCAGGAGTCGGTCCCGTACGCGACGTGGCCCGAGTACGGGCCGGTGGCCCACACGGAGCTGTCGAGGTGCACGCCGGTGGAGGAGATCTCCTGGATCTCGAAGTCCTTGCCCGCGCGGTCCGCGGTGACGGTGAGGATCCCGCTGCGCTTGCCCGGGGGCAGCGGGATGCTCGTCGATCCGGTGCCCGACCGGAAGAAGGTGGGGAACGTGCCGTAGTGGTCGTCGTACTGCTTCCGGACCGAGGCCGGCATCGTCGTGGTCGTGGTCGTGGTCGTGGTCGCGGTCGTGGTTGCCGGGGCGGTGCTGGACGCCTGTGCGGTGACGGTCGCCTGGGCCGGGTCGGCGGCGCGGGCCGGAGCAGGTCCGAGCACCGTGGCGGACGAGGTCGCGAGGGTCAGCGCGAGCACTGCGGTGAGGAGACGGGGACGCACACGTTCATCCTCGTGTCGGCGCGGTGTCGCCCGGCAGCCCCAGAGTGGGCGTCGCGCGCTCTGCCGTGCACGGTGCGAGGTTGTGCGCACGGCGCGAGGTCTGGACGGTCGCACCGAGTGCGAAACCTCGCACGGTGTGGTCGCGGCCTCGCACCGCGCGGCCGTGCGGCCGTGCGGCCGCGCGGCCGGGCGACCCGCGCGCCACGCCGCGGTGCGGGGGACCCCGGCCCGTTCTGGGGCGAGCGGCCTGCCGTGGATGCGAGCAGGATCGAGGGCATGCTGCAGTCCCTCGTGTACATGAGCTCGGCCACGACCCCGTTCGACGACGCCGAACTCGACGCCGTCCTCGCCCACGCGCGGGAGCGGAACACCGAGGACGGGCTGACCGGCCTCCTCGTGGCACGGGGTGGGCGTTTCATGCAGCTGCTCGAGGGGCCGTACGACCAGGTCATGGCGACGTACCAGCGGATCCTCGC
>NZ_BACW01000578.1:0-1727 GCF_000333315.1 Curtobacterium sp. B8 | reverse complement strand
CGTGCTCTCCACGGCGAGCCACGCCGGCACCGCCGCCCACCAGGCGATCGCGCAGCACATGCTCGAGTCCTTCGACCACGTCGAGGCGGACCTCGGCTGCCCGCCCGACCTGCCCTTCGACCGCGCCACCGCCCGGACGGCGGACGGGCCGCGACGGCTGGCGATGAACTGCTCCGGCAAGCACGCCGCGATGCTCGCCGCCTGCCGCGTCAACGGTTGGGACGAGCGTTCCTACCTCGACGTCGACCACCCGCTGCAGCAGCGCGTCCGCACGACGGTCGAGGAGTACACGGCGGAGACCGTCGACCTGGTCGGCACCGACGGCTGCGGGGCGCCGGTCTTCCCGCTGACCCTCACCGGTCTCGCGCGGGGCATCGCCGGCGTCGTCGCCCGCGCCGACGCCGACTCCGCAGCCCTGACGGACGCCGTGCTCGCACACCCCTGGGCGCTCGACGGCGTCGGGCGCGCGAACACCGTGACGATCGAACAGCTGGGGGTGTTCGCGAAGCTCGGCGCTGAGGGCGTGATGGTGATGGGCCTCCCCGGTGGGGCGGCCGTCGCGGTCAAGACGCTCGACGGTGCGCAGCGCGCGGGCACGCTCGCGGCGCTGACCCTGCTGCAGCGGAACGGGCTGGTGACCGCCGAGGGCGTCGCGGGGGTCATGGCGGCGACGGGCGAGCAGGTGCTCGGTGGGGGCGTCCCGGTGGGCGCCGTCCGCGCCGGAGCCGGTCTGCGCTGAGCCCTGGCGCGGTTCCCGTCGGCTCGGCGGGGCGAGGTCCCGCCGACTCGGCGGAGGCGGTGCCTGCGTCGACGGCTCCCGCGCCCTCGGCTGGGAGGGCTCCCGCGCCTCGGCGGGGAGGTCGAGGATCGGGAGCACCGGGGCGGTCGCGATCGGCTCCCCCTGCGCGGTCCGGAACGTGCACCCCGACCGGCCGACCGTGACGACCGCGTCTGCGCGGCGCGGTGTCCGGTCGTGATCGGGGACGAGCACGAGCGTGCGGAGGCCGTGGCGTCCGTCCTGCGACACCACGTGGACGGCGATCCCCTCCGGCAGCGGGGCGAGCCCGTCCGGCAGGTCCTCGCTGTGCCGGGACGCCGCAGCGACGGTCGCGGCGCCGAGCTGGGCGGACAGGGCGTCGAAGACCGCGCGTGCGAGCGCACCTCGTCCGACCACGACGAGGTGTGGTGCTGCGGTGTGGACCGGCGAGCCGTCGTCGAGACGGTGCCCCACCACGAGCGTCGCTGGACGATCGGGATCCGAGGAGTGCGTGTCGGCAGGCGCGGGCTGCGGGGCCGGGGGGTCGAGCTGGGATGCCGCGGTCTCGGATCGACGCTGCCGCCACTCGACCGCAGGCTGCGACGCTCGGCTCCGCCCGGCAGCGACGACGAGGCGGTCGAGCACGGCGAGCACCGACCCTGCCGCGACCGCGACCAGCCGGACGGTACCCGGGAGCGCTGCGAAGACGCCGGTCCCGACGAGAACGAACGCGCCGACCACGAGGATCGTCCGGGCGAGGAGCGTGTTCACGCCACCAGTCGACCGGAGATCCGTGGGTCCGGTCGCCGCTGTCGGCCCCGCTGTGGACTGATCGCGGCGGGACCCCTCCCGTGCAGGAGGAGGTCTCGCCACACGATCACTGCACGAGGAAGAACTGCTCCCCGATGTCCACCCGCGCGCCACGCTCGACCCGGTAGCGCCGTCCCGGTTCGCACCGCCGGATCGACCC
>NZ_BACW01000579.1:0-3051 GCF_000333315.1 Curtobacterium sp. B8 | reverse complement strand
CCGGCTGCGGCCGGGGCAGCGCCCGAGGAGCCCGGTGCCGTGGACGCCGAACCGCTCGCCGTGCTGAAGTGCAGCACGACCGGCGCGTGGGTCGGGGTCTTGGACACGATCCGGGTCTCGTCGACGTCCTGGTCGTCGCTGTCGTCGGGCACGTCGCCGTCATCGAGGTCAGTACCGGCGCTGGACGGCACGGATGGACGCTGGAGCGGCGGGGCGGGGCGCTCAGGAGCCGCGGTCTGCCCGTGGTCGGGCATCCCGGGGATCGGCGGGAGCGGTGCGGCCCGCGGCACGGGTGTGATCGGTGCGGCGGCATCCCCCGCGCCCTCGGGTGCTCCGGCAGGGTCGTCGGCGGCCTGGGCCTCGCCCGCGCTGTCCGTCGACACCGGCGCCGCGTGCAGTCCTCGTGGCCGCACGGCCGCGCGGAAGAGGTGGTCGTCGTCCGGCGCGGACGACGCCCCGTCAGCCGTCGCATCCGGCGTCGCCTCGGTCGCCGTGTGCTCCGACGGTCGACCTGCTCCGGCAGTCGGCTCGGGCTCAGGCTCGTCACCCGCGACCGCTGCGTGGTGCAGGGCGGCGTCGCGCTCGGATGGTCCGTCGCGGTCCGCGACCTCGTCGTCGTCCGCGATCACGTCGTCCGAGGCGTTGCCATCCCGCTCGCGAGCGTCCGACTGCTCGTCGTCCTCGGCCGCAGCCTCGTCCTCGCCCGGTCCCTCGTCCTCGGCAGCCCAGTCCGGGCGGGCGACGGGGAGCGGGACGACCGGGCCGGTGAAGGCCGCCGTGACCGCGGGGCGGACAGCGCCGCAGTTGCTGCAGAAGATGTCGTCCGGCTCGAGCGCGTGGCCGCACACGTGGCATGTGGCACCGGCGGAACCCGGGGTCACGAGCGGGACCGGACGCTGGGGCGCGGGGCGGCGATCGACGAGCGGCTCCACGACGGCGGTGTCCCCGGGCTGTGGCGGCGAAGCGACCGGGGCCGGACGCTCCGCCGCGAGAGCAGCGTCCGCGGCGTTGCTCGGCTGGTCCTGCCCCGGCGTCGCCGACGGGGTGCCTGAGCCGGCCCGGTCTCCGGGCTCCTCCTGGGCGGGCGCGGCCGAGCGGCCGATCCACCAGGACCGCGTCGAGGGCGCGGCGGGCGCGGCCTCCGGTGCGGGAGGCTGCCATGCCGGGGTCGACTGCTGGGCCGGCGGCTGCCAGACGGGCTCGTCCGGGGTCGGCTGGTGCCCGCGGTCGGAGCCCGGGGCCCGCGGTGCACGGTCCGCGACGCGGGTCACCTCGGGGTCGTCCTCGGGCGCCGACGACGCGGAGCCGGGAGCGAAGGCGTCGGGGTCGAGCGGCGGCTCTTGCTCGAAGGACGGCACCGGCGACTGCGCCCACGCTGGCTGACCGCCGGTCCGCGGGCCGGGCGCAGGCTCACCGCCCGTCGGCAGACCGGGCGCCGGCTGTCCGGATTCCGGCTGTCGGGACTCGTACCCGGCGGAAGGGGTCGAGGGCTGCGCGGGCGCCGCCTGACGCCGGGCACCGGGGCGGTCATCACCGGTGAGCCAAGCGCGGGTCGCCGGGTCCAGGGTCGACTCCGGGAGCCAGGCATCCGCCGCCGGGTCCGGACGACGGCCGTGCACGTCGGGCTGGAGGAAGCGCGGCGGCGGCCCCTGCTCGACCGGGGCGCTGGCGGCCGGACGTCGGTTCGCGGTCGCCGTCACCGCACGTCCGCACTCACCGCAGAAGATCGCTCCGTCCGGCAACGCCGAGCCGCAGTGTTCGCATCTGATCACGTGGTGCCTCTGTCCTCACTCGGTCGACCTTCCTCGCGCTGTCGTCCACGATGTCCGATCGGCCTCCGGCCATCGTAGTCACGCGAGGTCCGACCGCCCTTCGAGGAGACGAGGCCGACCCGGCCGTCGACCGCCGCCCGGCGGACGTCGCCGAGCCGGAGGGAGCGGAGGGACACGGCCGTCCGGAACCGTTCCCGACGGGTGCGCCCGGTGCGCAGGCTGGTGATCGCCTCGTCGGTCGCCCGCCACATCCGGTCCGCGGTCGGTGCGTCGACCTCGCTCGGCCCGAAGACCGCGCGATCGGCCAGGGCCGCCAACCCGGGGCCGCCCTCCCCCGGCGCGCCGCGGACGCTCTCGCGGCGGGTCGCCGAGGGTGCCACCACGTGTCCGCGGTCGAGGAGCGCATCGCGGTACTCGTCCCACGCCCCGACGATCCGACCGCGTGGCGACGGAGCCCGACGTCGACGCCGGCGTCGGATCCGCTTGACCAGGACGATCACGGCGAACGGCAGGAGCACGAGCGCGGCGACCGCGAGGACCCCGGCCACCCACGGGAGCACGGCGAGGAGGATCTGGAGCCAGAGCGGCTGCACCGGCGGCGTGTCGCGGTCGCTCTGCGGCGGCGCCTGCTGGTCCTGGTCCTGCTGGTCGGCCGGCGGCGGGGGCACGACGGTCTCCGGGCGGGTGACCGGCTTCGGGGTCTCCTGCTGCGCGTCCGGGATCTTCCGGACGGTCGGGTTGGGGTTGAGCATGACCCATCCCCACTGCGCCGTGTCGACCTCGATGCGAGCGGTGACGTCCGAGCCCGTGAACGTCGTCGTCCCGCCGTCGGAAGCCGCGTCGGCGCCGGAGTCGCCACCCTCCGCGAACCCGAGCACGACCCGTGTCGGGAAGCCGATCTGCTCGGCCATCAGCGCCGCGGCGACCGCGTACTGCTCCTGGTCCCCGACCATGAGGGCTGAGGTCAGCAGCTCGGTGATCCGGTCGGCGCCGTGTCCGGACCGGCTCGCGCGGTCGTCACCGACACCGTGGCTCACGTATCCCGTCCGGCGCAGTTGCTCCAGCATCGCGACGAGCTTCGCGCCGTCCGACCCCGCACCGTCCGTGTACGCCTCGACGGTGTCGCGCACCGCGTCCGGGACACCGCGGAGCGCGGGGAGCTGCGCCGTCCCCGGCTTCGCCGAGGCGAGCTGGCCCTGCGTCGGCTGGTCCGGGAGTACCGCGGTCAGGTCGTAGGTCGTCCCGCGGGACACCCCGCCGACGACGGCGCCGGTGCCCG
>NZ_BACW01000580.1:0-5488 GCF_000333315.1 Curtobacterium sp. B8 | reverse complement strand
CACCCGGCAGCAGCAGGTCGAGCAGAGCATGGTCGGCGACGACGTCGACCGCGCCCGGACCGTCGTGCACCGGTTGGAGAGCGTGCAGGAGCGACTGCGCGGCCTGTCGAGCCTGGCGAACCAGCGGCTCATGTTCCTCGCCCAGCAGGCCGACGCGCCGCAGCAGGGGCCGACGGTCACCCCGGAGCGGGTGCAGTCCGTCCGCGACGAGGCCGATCGGCTCGAGGCCCGCGCCGAGGAGATGGCCGACGACTCCGGTGCCGTCGCCGCCCGCGTGCAGGAGGCCCGCGCCGCGCTCGACGCCCTCGACGAGCAGATCGCCGCGCAGGCGGCCCTGGTGTCGCAGCACGACCTGGAAGCCCAGCGGCTCGCCTCGGCGGTGGACGTCGCGCGGTCGAAGCGCGTCGCCGCGGCGGCCGACCGGGAACGCCGGGAACGCGCGCTGGCCGAGGCGACGGAGCGTGCTGCGCGTGCCGTCGCGGCCCTCGCCGAGATCGGCGTGGACCCCGCCGACGGTGTCGACGAGGAGGCGCTCACCGCCGCCGTCGAGACGACCCGCGAGCAGCAGCGGGCAGCACAGAGCACCAGGGACGAGCTCCGCGACCGCCTGCACACCCTCGAACGCGAGCGGGACGCGCTCGACGCCAGGGTCGTCGCCCTCGGCATGTCGATCGACGTCCGCGACGGGTCCCAGGCGCTCATCGACGCGGGACGTGCGGGCATCGCCGGACGCCTCGCGGACGCGTTGACGGTCGAGCCCGGCTTCGAGGGCGCGGTCGCGATGGCGCTCGACGGGCTCGCCGACGCGGTGCTCGCCGCCGACCGTGCGGTCGCGCTCGACGCCGTCGCGCACGCCCGGTCCGCCGACATCGGTCGCGTCGACGTCGTCGTCGCCGACGCCGACCCTGCTGCGGTCCCCGCGGCGGGACTCCCGGACCGACTCCCCGCGGGCGTCCGCCACGCGCTCGACCTGGTGCAGGGACCGCAGGCACTCACCGCGATCCTGCGGGACACGCTCGTCGCGGTGGACGAGGACGTCGACCTGGAGGCCGTGCTCACCGCCGCCCCGCTGGCCACGGTCGTGACGCGGTCCGGCGACGTCGTCCGGGCCGTCCGCGTGACGGGCGGCGGCGAGCGCGTGACGAGCCGGATCGAACTCGTCGCGGAACGCGACGACGCCGTGACCCGGCGCGACGCGGTCGCGGTCGACGTCGAGGACGCGGCCACGCGCCTCCAGGCCGCTCGCACCGCCGTCGACGACGCACGCCGCCGGGCGGAAGAGGCCGACCACGCGTCCCGCGCGCACGCCCGGGCCACGGCCGAGTACGACCGCAGCAGCGCGTCCGCACGCGCGAAGGCGGAGAACGCCACGGCCGAGGTCGAGCGGCTCCACGCCGCGCTGGCCGAGACGGACGGTGCCGTCGAGTCCGCCGAGGCGGTGCTCGCGGAGGCCGAGGCGGCGTCCGCGGCCTTCACCGAGCGGCCCCGTCCGGCCGTCGACGCGTCGGGCCGGCCGGCGTTGCTGGACGCCCTCGAGGCCGCGCGCGCCGCAGAGATCGAGCAGCGCATCCAGGTCGAGACCGTCCGCGAGCGGGCGCGTGCCGAGCGGAACCGGGCAGCCGGGCTCGAGCGCCAGCTCCGGGCCGAGCGGGCCGCTGCCGAGGAAGCCGCCCGTCGAGCCGTGGTCCGCCGTGCGCAGATCGCCGTCGCGGAGGGGGTGCTCGCCGACCTCCCAGGGCTCCTCGGTGCGGTCGACCGCTCCCTCGCCGAGGCCCGCGTCCGGCTCGCGAACGAGGAGTCCGAGCGGTCGAAGCGGAACACCGAGCTGCAGACGATCCGGAACGAGGAGCGCGAGCTCCGGGACCGCCTGCAGACCCTGACGGACGGCGTGCACTCGCTCGAGATGGAGATCTACGAGAAGAAGCTCCACGTGTCGGGCATCCTCGACCGGGCGCAGAGCGAGCTCGGACTCGTGGAGGCCGTCCTCGTCGCGGAGTACGGGCCGCACGTACCGGTGCCGGTGGACGTGCTCGTCGACCCCCGGGTCCTGGCGCGGAAGCACCGGGAGGCCGAACGCGCCCGAGCGGCGGCGACGGCAGCGGCCGATGACGGATCGGACGGGACGGCCGTCGGCGACGCGGCGACCGCCGACCTCGACCCGGACGAGGTCGTCGTCGAGGCCGAGTCCACGCTGCCCGGCGGCCCCGCCCTGCCCGAGTACGACGCCACCGACGAGGTCGACCCCGCCGACGTCGAGACCGTGCCCTACGTCCGCGCCGAGCAGGAGCAACGCCTCGCGGCCGCCGAGCGTGACCTCGGCCGGCTCGGCAAGGTGAACCCGCTCGCGCTCGAGGAGTTCCAGGCACTCGAGCAGCGGCACGCGTTCCTCGCGGAGCAGCTCGAGGACCTGCAGAAGACCCGCACGGACCTCATGACGATCATCGAGGAGCTCGACCAGAAGATGCAGACCATCTTCGAGGCGGCGTTCCACGACACCCGCGAGGCGTTCGACGTCATCTTCCCGATCCTCTTCCCGGGCGGTTCCGGGTCGATCACGCTGACGAACCCGGACGACCTGCTCGCGACGGGCATCGACGTGCAGGTGAAGCCCGCCGGGAAGAAGATCGACCGGCTGACGCTGCTGTCCGGCGGGGAGCGGTCCCTCGCGGCGGTGGCGCTCCTCGTCGCGATCTTCACCGCGCGCCCGTCGCCGTTCTACATCATGGACGAGGTCGAGGCGGCGCTCGACGACGCGAACCTCGGGCGGCTCCTGACCGTGTTCGAGCGGCTGCGGGAGTCGTCGCAGCTCATCGTCATCACGCACCAGAAGCGGACGATGGAGATCGCGGACGCCCTGTACGGGGTTTCGATGCGGCAGGACGGGGTGTCCGCCGTCGTCGGGCAGCGTGTGCAGGCGCGGTCGGCGGAGCCGGCCGGCGCGGTCGCGTAGCGCGCGCCGACCGAGGCTTGCACGCGGCGACAGTTCTCGCGCTCCGGAGCGCGAGAACTGTCGCCCAGGCCGAGACTCGGCGCGCGCGGGCCGGGATCCGGCGCGCGCGGGCCGGGACGTGGGTCGCGACTACTTCGCGTCGGCCTCGACGGCCTGCTTCGGCTCCCCGGTCGGGGTGAGGCCGCGCTCCTGCCGCTTCTTCGAGACCACCAGCGAGGCGGCCGTCGCGACCGCGATCGTCAGCGCGATGAAGCTCAGCGAGAACCAGATCGGGATCTCCGGCGCCCACTCGATGTGCTCGCCGCCGTTGATGAACGGCAGCTCGTTGACGTGCATGGCGTGGAACACGAGCTTCACACCGATGAAGGCGAGGATGACGGCCAGGCCCTGGCCGAGGTAGATGAGCCGCTCGAGCAGCCCCGCGATGAGGAAGTACAGCTGCCGGAGCCCGAGAAGCGAGAACGCGTTCGCGGTGAACACGATGAACGCGTCCTGCGTCAGTCCGAAGATCGCCGGGATCGAGTCGAGCGCGAAGAGCACGTCGGTCAGGCCGATCGCGACCATGACGAGGAGCATCGGCGTGAAGAGGCGCTTGCCGTCGATCTTCGCGGTGAGCTTGTCGCCGTGGTAGTCGTCGGTGGTCGGGATCACCTTGCGCAGCGTGCGGATGAGCTTCGAGTCGCCCTCGGAGTCGTCGTGGCCGCCGCCCTTCGCCTGCGACCACGCGAGCCAGAACAGGAGCGCGCCGAACAGGTAGAACACCCACGAGAAGTTCTCGATGATCGTGACGCCGAGCGCGATGAACACACCGCGGGCGACGAGGGCGATCGCGACGCCGACGAGCAGGACCTTCTGCTGGTACTCT
This sequence comes from Curtobacterium sp. B8, assembly GCF_000333315.1. NCBI lineage: Bacteria > Bacillati > Actinomycetota > Actinomycetes > Micrococcales > Microbacteriaceae > Curtobacterium > Curtobacterium sp. B8. The sequence continues at coordinate 1,673 of NZ_BACW01000580.1, read as the reverse complement.
TTCGGCACGGCGAGCTCGACATGATGATGAGGAAGCCGAACAGGTTGTCGACCGAAAGCGCCTTTCGGTCAGCCAGCCGGGGAAGTACTCGCCACCGGCCTGCCCGCCGCCGAAGACCAGGATGCCGACCCCGAACAGGATGGCGAGCCCGACGTAGAACGCGGACCAGAACGCCGACTCCTTGATGTGCGGCACGTGCGGGGGGCGCACGTGCGAGTAGAAGTCGAACACCAGCAGCGCGAGGATGCCGGCGATGGTGAGGAGCCAGACGAAGAGTGGGACGTCCACGGGTTTCCTTCAGGTCAGGGGCGGGCCTGGACGGCGCGCCGGAGCCTGAAGGTCTCTTCCGCCGCTGCCGCACGATGTGCTGGCCGCGACCGGCGCCCCGGGTCCGGATCGTTCCGGACCGTACTGACGGGGTCACCGAGAGGGAATACTCCCCTTCGTGGTTCTGAGCGTACCCGGCACAGCGCACGTGTGCCGCGCTCTAAGCTGGGAACATGGCGAGTTCCTGGTCCCTGTCCTCCCGGCTGCGCGGGCTCTTCCAGCGCAAGACGATCGACGAGACCACGTGGGACGACCTCGAGACCGCACTCATCGGCGCCGACTTCGGTCCCGACGTCTCCGAGGCGATCATCGAGGACCTCCACGCGCGTGTCGACCGCTACGGCACGACCGACCCCGCCGACCTGCAGCGCATGCTCCGCGAGGTCCTCGAGGAACGGCTGTCGAAGCTCGACACGACGCTGAAGCTCAGCAACCGGCCGGCCGTCGTGCTCGTCGTCGGGGTGAACGGCGTCGGCAAGACCACCACGATCGGCAAGTTCGCCAAGTTCCTCAAGACGTACGACCGCACGGTGGTCGTCGGTGCGGCGGACACCTTCCGCGCGGCAGCGGTCGAGCAGGTCGCGACCTGGGCCGCGCGCGCCGGGGTCGACGTCGTGCGCCCCGCGCAGCCCGGACAGGACCCGGCGTCGGTGGCGTACCAGACGGTCGAGAAGGCCATCCGCGAGGGCACCGAGATCGTCGTCATCGACACCGCCGGCCGGCTGCACACCAAGGCCGGCCTGATGGACGAGCTGACGAAGATCAAGCGAGTGGTCGAGAAGCAGACCGAGATCGCCGAGGTGCTCCTCGTGCTCGACGCCACCACCGGGCAGAACGGGCTGGCCCAGGCGCAGGCGTTCATCGAGGGTGCCGGGGTCACCGGGCTCGTCATCACGAAGCTCGACGGGTCGGCCAAGGCCGGCTTCGTGCTGAGCGTCCAGGAGAAGACGGGCATCCCGATCAAGCTCATCGGACAGGGTGAGGGCATCAACGACCTCACGGGTTTCACGCCGCACGTGTTCGTGCAGAACCTCGTCGGCTGAGACGTCCAGCGCCCTCCGGGGTCTCGGCGCATTGCTCGACACCTGTCAGTGAACGCGGTCACCCCGCGACGAGTACCGTCTCCGTCGGCCCGGGCATCCGCTCGGTCTCGTTCCAGGGATTGGAGACCCCCATGCCCGCACTGCTGATCATCGCGATCATCGTCGGCCTCGTCCTGCTCTTCAGCGGCATCTTCGTCGCAACACTGAAGTTCCTGCTCTTCATCGGCATCGCGCTCATCCTGCTCGCGATCAACATCGTCATCACGGTGCTCGACGGGCGTGGCGACGGGGTCGCATCGGGAT
>NZ_BACW01000581.1:0-4843 GCF_000333315.1 Curtobacterium sp. B8 | reverse complement strand
CGCCGGTCATGTGCAGCTGCGAGACGAGCGAGCACTCCGCGCAGAGCGTCACGCCGTAGGACGCGTTCTCGACGTTGCAGCCGGAGACGACGCGGCCGTCGTCGGTGAGCGCCGCGGCGCCCACCGGGAACGACGAGTACGGCGCGTACGCGTGCCGCATGGCGGCCGTGGCCGCGTCCCGCAGGGCGCTCCAGTCGACGTCGACGGACGCGGTTTCGGACTGGAGGCCCGGGGCGGCGTCCGCCCCGTCGGCCGCGGTGACCCCCTGGTCACCGGATGCGTTCGTGTGGGTCATGTGCCGTGCCTCCAGGCCGTCAGCTCTTGATGTAGGGCTTGCCGGCCGCGGCGGGACCGCGCACCTGCCCGACCAGGCCGGCGACCGCGAGGATCGTGACGACGTAGGGCAGCATGAGCAGGAACTCGCTCGGCACCGGCGACCCCTGGACGACGCTCAGCGCGTTCTGCAGGTTCGAGGCGAAGCCGAACAACAGTGCCGCGAGCGTCGCGCGGATCGGGTCCCACCGGCCGAAGATGACGGCGGCCAGGGCGATGTAGCCCGCGCCGGCGGTCATGTCCTTCGTGAAGCCGCCGACCGCGTCGAGGGTGAAGTACGCGCCGCCGAGGCCGGCGATCGCGCCGGCGAGGGAGACGTTCCAGAACCGGGTCCGGTTGACGTTGATGCCGACCGTGTCCGCGGCCTGCGGGTGCTCGCCGACCGAGCGGAGGCGGAGGCCCCAGCGCGTCTTGAACAGGCAGAACGTGACGACCGCGACGGCGACGTACGCCAGGTACACGACGACGGTCTGCTCGAAGAAGATCGGGCCGATGACCGGGATCTGGTGCAGCAGCGGGATCTCGAACTTCGGGAAGCGGAGGCCCGAGTTCAGCGTCGCCTCGTTCGGGGAGAGCACCTGCGAGTACAGGAACCCGGTGAGGCCGGAGATGAACGCGTTGATGACGACACCCACGATGACCTGGTCGACCAGGTACTTGATGCTGAACGCCGCGAGGATGAACGACACGAGCACACCGGCCACGACCGCACCGACGAGGCCGGCCCACGGCGTGCCCGTGACCGACGCCACGAGCGCCGAGGTGAACGCACCGGCGAGGAACTGGCCCTCGATGGCGATGTTGACGACACCGACCCGCTCCGAGATGACCCCGCCGAGCGCACCGAACACGAGCGGGACGCTCAGCCCGAGCGCACCGACGAGCATGCCGGGGATCGTGATCGAGTCACCGGCGACCGCCCAGGCGAGGAAGCCCACGACGAACACGATCGCGAAGAGCGCGGTCACCCAGAGCCGGACCCGTCGGCCGGCACGGGTCTCGACGACCGCGTAGACCGTCGCGAGCGCCAGCAGCACGATGACGACGACGCCCGTGGCGGTCGACGGCAGCGGCAGGTTCGGCAGCGCGAAGAAGTCGCCCTTGGACGACAGACGGAACGTCGCCGTCCCGGGACGGTGGGCGAGCCCGAAGAGCAGCAGCGCGATGACGGTGAAGACGCCGTACCCGATCGTGGTCTTCCAGCTCCGGGTGGTCTCGAGGTCGCGGCCCTGGGCGGGCAGTGCGGGGACCGCGGTGGGGGTCATGGTGCTCACGCGGCGACCGCCTTCTTGCTCTGCTTGGTGCGGGTTCGGCGGCGGGCGCCCGGCTGCGGGATCCGGAAGATCGCGCGGACGAGCGGCGGTGCCGCGATGAAGAGGACGATGAGCGCCTGGATGACGCCGACGATGTCGATCGGGATGCCGTTCGCGGCCTGCATGGCGTAGCCGCCGTTCTTCAGGACGCCGAACAGGATCGCGGCCCAGAACACGCCCCACGGCTTCGAGCGCCCGAGGAGCGCGACCGTGATGGCGTCGAAGCCGATGCCGGCGTCGATGTTGGAGGTGAAGCCGCTCGTGACCGCACCCTGCACCTGGTAGGCCCCGGCGATGCCGACGAGCGCACCCGAGATGAGCATGACCCAGATGGTCAGCGACGGGACGCTCATGCCGGCGACGCGGGCGGCACGGGGGTTCTCACCGATCGTGCGGAAGCGGAAGCCGAGCGAGGACTTGTTGAGCAGCCACCACACGACGACCACCGCGATGACGGCGACCACGAACCCGAGGTCCACGCCGTACCGCGGGCCGAACAGCTGCGGGAGCACCGAGCTGTCCTTCATCGCGGGCGAGATCGGGTTCGGGCTGCCCTTGGCCTGCAGCAGCCCCGGGGTGCGGAGCATGTAGCTGACGAGGTAGAGCCCGACGTAGTTGAGCATGATCGTGAGGACGACCTCGTTCGCGCCGGTGCGGGCCTTGAGGAGCCCGACGATCCCGCCCCAGACCGCACCGCCGACGATGCCGGCGATGATCGTCAGCGGGATGTGCACGACCGCGGGCAGGTCGAACGAGAAGCCGACCCAACCGGCCGCGGCGGCGCCCATCAGGATCTGTCCCTGGCCGCCGATGTTGAACAGCCCGGCGCGGAACGACACCGCGATGCCGAGACCGGCGGCGACGAGCGGCACGGCGTAGTCGAGCGAGCGGGTGATCGGGACGATCGCCTGCGCGAACGAGCTCGCACCGAAGTTGACGACCGAGCCCTGGAAGAGCGACGCGTACGCACCGCCGACGGACGAGCCGATGGCCTGGAACGTGTCGGTCGGGCGGGCGAAGAAGTACCCGGCCGCCGTGCGGACGTTCTCGTCGGTGACGGCGATGAGGATGCCGCACGCGACGAGCGCGAGCACGACGGCGAGGACGGTGACGAGCACGGAGCCGTTGACGATGCTCTGCAGCGCGGTGCTCCAGCGGTCGCCGCCGCCGGCTCGACGCTCGGAGTCGGTCGCCGAGTCCGTCATGAGGTGCGGGGTCGCCGCCTCCTCCTGCAGACGGTCGTCAGTGACCGGCGCGGTGTCGTGGGGGTCCTGCGCGGTGTCGTGGGGGTCCTGCGCGGTGTTGTGGGGGTCCTGCGCGGTCACGCCGCCAGCTCCGTTCCTTCGGGCAGTTCGCCTGCCATCATGAGGCCGAGGACGTCTCGGGGGGTGTCTGCGGGGACGATGCCGACGATCGCGCCGCGGTACATCACCGCGATCCGGTCGGCCAGGGCCACGACCTCGTCGAGCTCCGTGGAGACGACGATGACCGGGACGCCGGTGTCGCGGGTGGCGACGATGCGCTTGTGCACGAACTCGATCGAGCCGACGTCGATGCCGCGGGTGGGCTGGGCGGCGACGAACAGGCGGAGGTCGCGGCTCAGCTCGCGGGCGAGCACGATCTTCTGCTGGTTGCCGCCGGAGAGCCGGCCCGCCGCGGTGGTGCGGGACGGCGTGCGGATGTCGAACTCGGCGATCTTCTCGTCGGCGAACGCGTCACGCTCGGCACTGCGGATGGTGCCGGCGCGGACGAACTCGGCGTGGTCGGCACGGTCGAGCATGAGGTTCTCGGCGATGGTGAACTCGCCGACGAGTCCGTCCTCCTTGCGGTCCTCGGGCACGAAGCCCACGCCCGCGTCGAGGATCTGCTTGACGCTCCGGCCGGTGACCTCGGCGCCGTCGAGCGTGATGCGCCCGGCGTGGACCGGCTCGAGGCCGAGGAGCGCCTCGGTCAGCTCGGTCTGGCCGTTGCCCTGCACGCCGGCGATCGCGAGGATCTCGCCGCGGCGGACGCTGAACGAGACGTCGTCGACGAGGACGACCCCGGAGGCGTCGGTGACGGTGAGGTGGTCGACCACGAGGGCGTCCTCGCCGCCGGACGCCGGCGTCTTGTCGACGACGAGCGACACCGCGCGACCGACCATGAGCGCCGCGAGCTCGTTGTTCGTCGCGGTGGGCGATGCCTCGCCGACGACCTTCCCGAGCCGGATGACCGTGATGCGGTCCGCGACCTCGCGGACCTCGCGCAGCTTGTGCGTGATGAACACGATCGCCGTGCCGGCCTCGCGGAGCTGGCGCATGATCGCCATGAGCTCGTCGGTCTCCTGCGGCGTGAGCACGGCCGTCGGCTCGTCGAACACGAGGACCTTCGCGTCGCGGGAGAGCGCCTTGATGATCTCGACCCGCTGCTGCACGCCGACGGGGAGGTCCTCGACCTTCGCGTCGGGGTCGACGTCGAACCCGAAGCGGTCGGAGATCTCCCTGACCCGTGCCCGGGCGCCGGCGAGGTCGAGCCGACCGCCGAGGGTGGTCTGCTCCTGCCCGAGCATGACGTTCTCGGCGACGGTGAAGACGGGGACGAGCATGAAGTGCTGGTGCACCATGCCGATGCCGGCGCGCATGGCGTCACCGGGTCCGTCGAAGTCCTGGACGACGTCGTCCAGGAGGATCTCGCCCTCGTCGGCCTGGTAGAGGCCGTACAGGACGTTCATGAGGGTGGACTTGCCGGCACCGTTCTCACCGAGGAGGCAGTGGACCTCTCCCGGCTCGACGGTGAGCGAGATGTGGTCGTTGGCGACCAGTGATCCGAACCGCTTGGTGATGCCGCGGAGTTCGAGCTTCATGTCGGGTGCGCAGTTTCTCTCTGTCGAGCGCCCGCGACCGAGGGTCAGCCGTCGGTCGGGCCTCGGTCGTGGGCACGAGAATGCGGGCGGAGGAAGGATCCCCCGCCCGCATCCGCGGTGTTACTTGACGGTCGCGTCGGTCTTGACCGTGATCGAGCCGTCGATGATGCCGGACTTGATCGTGTCGAGCTCGCCCTCGAGGCCGCTGTCGACCTTGGAGGCGTAGTCGTGGAACGGGGCGATGCCGACGCCCTCGTTCTTCAGCGTGCCGACGTACGGCGTGTTCGAGAAGTCGCCCTTGGCGGCTTCCTCGACGACCGTCTTCGTGGCCGGGCGCATGCCCTTCTCGACGGAC
>NZ_BACW01000582.1:0-1367 GCF_000333315.1 Curtobacterium sp. B8 | reverse complement strand
GTCACTGCCGACCGGTGACGGTCGGTCTCCCCGCGTTTGTTCAGCGGGTGAATCGCTGGTCAGCACCCTGTNGGGCTGGCGTTCAAGGGACCGTCACCCTGAGGAATTCAATCGCTAGGAGCGTGACAAGAATCACCCCGACAAATGCACCCAGCGAAAACCACGCACCCCGGCGGCCGGTGCGATGTCGAAGTATGCCAAGAATGAGCCCTGCCACGACGACACCGAACCCGATAGCAAGAGATATAGCCATGCTCCCGTACCAGCCAACGCCGGAACACAGGACGCTTGACTTCTCTGCACAAGCCGCATAGACAGTCAAGTTATTGTCGAATACAACACCTGCGCCTACCACGGCCGCGAGCAAGCTCACAAAAAAGGTAACCCAGATCGTGACCAGGTCGCTAGTCGAACCCGATCGCTCTCGATTGCCGCTGGTCGATTTACTCATGCGAACTGCCTTAGCCATTTCTCCTCGTTAGTGGGAGTTGGTTCATTCCCATAGGAATTGTGAACCGGCAAAGACCACCCGTTGCGCTGGCAAAAAATATCATTAGAAAAGCACCAAGAGCGCACCAGAGTTACCCTCTTCCCCTTATTGTTCACTTTGATCCAGGTACTTACATTATTGTGAAACGCTACCAAGGGACCGTTGTCAGTGCCATTGCCCGGAGCGTCGTCTTTGTCCGAATTTTTGTAGGTAGGGTCGCCCGCGAGCACGGCACCGCGGAAATTAGCCACCGCTCTTTGCGAGAAGACCCTCTTGGCGATGGTGTTCTCCACGACGTGAGCTCCCTGTGAATGACCGCCAAGCCATAGCTTTGTGGACGAACAGCGACTCGCTACCGCGTTCACCTCGCTGGCAAGAGCCTGCACTCCTGCAGCTACGCTGTTCCAATATGCCGGCCCGACGACCCCGGACCATGTGGCGGGGTAATCGAGCGATTCAATGGTCGCATGTTGATCATTCTTGAGCTTTTGCGCGACCTGTTTCATCTCCCCGAGACCGCCGGAGGTGAAACCATGGCCCCACCGTGTACGCCCGGAGCCGGCCGGCTCGTTTGTGCCGCGCACCCCGATGAAAAGCCATGACGGACAGCCTGAAGCCGAGGAGTCTTGCGGTGAGGTCGCCTGCGTTGTCATTGGTGTGCCAGTAGAATCGGACAATGCCGGATCTGCAGTGGCAACGAAGGACCAGGTTGGAGAAAGGGTGTCCGAATCACCCGACCCGTCATTTAGCGCACCCTTGGCCTCTGCATGCCAGTAGTAAGTCTGGCCGTTGGTCAAAATCCCGTCGGTCAGCTCAAGCGGTCGAGCGGACCAGTCAGACTGCGCGACAATGCTCGATCCGTCCTGGTTCGCACTGA
>NZ_BACW01000583.1:0-3609 GCF_000333315.1 Curtobacterium sp. B8 | reverse complement strand
GCTCCTCGACGCGCACGACGTCCTCGGGGACGCCGGGGCCCGGCGCGTCTCGCCCCGAGCCGTCCCGATGCTCATGGCGAACGGGGCCGCGGCACAGATCAGCATCGAGCTCGGAGCTCGGGCGGGCGCCTACACCACGGTCTCGGCGTGTGCGTCCGGTGCCGAGGCGATCGCGACCGCCGCGCGCCTCATCGCGACGGGGGAGGCCGACGTGGTGGTCGCCGGCGGGACCGAGGCCGCGGTCACCCCGGTCACCATGGCCTCGTTCGCACAGTCGCAGGCCCTCGCGAAGCCCGGCGACGACGACCCGACGACGCTGTCGCGACCGTTCGACGTCGACCGGCGGGGCTTCGTGCTCGGCGAGGGCGCCGGGATCGTCGTGCTCGAACGGGCCGGACACGCTCGTGCCCGCGCCGCGCGCACCCACGGCCGGCTCGCCGGCTGGGCGGTCACCTCGGACGCGCACCACATCACCGCCCCGCTCGTCGACGGCAGCGAGCAGGAGCGGGCGATGCGCGCCGCGGTCCGGATGGCCGGGCTCGTCGGCTCCGACATCGACCACGTGAACGCCCACGCGACGAGCACCCCGGTCGGCGACGTCGGTGAGGCCGCCGCGATCGCCCGGGTCGTCGGTACCGGGGCCGCGGTGTCCGCGCCCAAGAGCGCCATCGGCCACCTCTTCGGCGCGGCTGGTGCCGTGGAGTCGATCCTGGCCGTCCGCGCGATCGAGACCGGCACCGTCCCGCCGACGCTCAACCTCGACCGGCTCGACCCCGCGATCGACCTCGACGTCGTGGCCGGGCCGGCTCGACGCGGTCGGGTCGGTGCCGCACTCAACAACTCGTTCGGGTTCGGCGGCCAGAACGCCTCGCTCGTGTTCACGGCTGCCTGACCACCCGCGTGACGGGCGTGGCGGCGGCGATCCGTGCCTCCAGGCCGGACCACCGGAGTGTGCGCGTCCGGCGCGTGAGCGTCCGGGGCGTCTGGGGCCGGGATGTCTGGGCCCGGCGCGTCAGCGTCCGGCGTCGTCGACCGACGCTGCGCCCCGCGGCCGACCCCGCCCGCCGCGCCGACGCAGGACCGCGGTGACCGCTGCGACGATCGCGACCGCCACGGCGAGCCCGCCGATGACCCAGACCAGTCCGCTGGAGTGCCCGGCGTGCGTCGTCGCGCCTGCCGGTGCAGCGGTGGCCGTGGCCGCCGCCGCGGATGCGCCGGAGGAGGCCGCGGCCGACGGCGTGACGGGAGTCGTCGACGATGCCGTGGGCGACGGCGTCCGCGTCGGGAGCGACGCGGTGAAGCCGTACTCGCCGGTGATCGGGTGTCCGTCGGGGGAGACGTACCGCCAGAGCACGCGGTACCGCCCGGACCCGAGGTCGACGGCCTTGGACATCGCCGTGCCGGACACCTCGACGTCACCGGTCGAGACGTCGGCGCCCTGGCCGTCGCGGACCTCGATGCGCAGTCCGGCGTCGAGCCCGGCCAACGGCGCCTCGGAGAAGGTGAGGGTCACCCGGTCGAGCGGCGCGGTCACGGTGCCCTCCGCCGCCGGGTCGCTCGAGACCAGCGCCGAGTGCGCGCTCGCCGGCGCCGCTCCCAGCAGGGTCGCCAGCGCGACGAGGAGCAGTGTGACCAGGACGGACCGTGAACGCATGCTCAGGAGCCTACGGGGTACGACCGACCTGCCATGATGGGCGGGTGCGAGCAGTGCAGTACTCCGAGTTCGGTTCCGTCCCCGCCGTCGTCGAGGTCCCCCGACCGGACGTGCCGCCGCACGGCGTCCTCGTCCGGGTGCGCGCGACCGGCGTCTGCCGGAGCGACTGGCACGCCTGGAAGGGGCACGACGACTCGGTGACACTGCCGCACGTGCCCGGACACGAGTTCGCGGGCGAGGTCGCCGCCGTCGGGGCCGACGTCCGACGGGTCGCGGTGGGGGACCGCGTCACGGCGCCGTTCATCTTCGCGTGCGGGACCTGCGAGCAGTGTCGTGCAGGGGCGACGCAGGTGTGCACGGCGCAGCAGCAACCCGGGTTCGACCTCGCCGGCTCCTACGCCGAGTTCGTCGCGGTGCCGCACGCCGACCTCAACGTCGTCGCGCTGCCGGACGAGGTCGGCTTCGCGGAGGCCGCGAGCCTGGGCTGCCGGTTCGGTACGGCCTACCACGCACTCCACGCAGTGGGACGGGTGACCGCAGGGGAGTGGGTCTCCGTCTTCGGCTGCGGCGGCGTCGGCCTCTCCACCGTCCAGGTCGCCGTCGCCGCGGGCGCCCGCGTCGTGGCGTCCGACATCTCGCCCGCTGCGCTCGAGCGTGCTGCAGCCCTCGGTGCGGCGACCGTGCCCATGGATGCCGGGGCCGTCGGGGCGATCCGGACGCTGACCGGCGGTGGCGCGCACGTCTCCGTCGACGCCTTCGGGAGTCGGGCGACGTCGGTCGCGGCCGTCGGGACCCTGCGGCCGCGCGGTCGGCACGTGCAGGTGGGGCTGCTGCTCGGCGACGAGGCGACCCCGGCCATCCCGATGGGCCGGGTGATCGGTGACGAGCTCGAGATCCTCGGGAGCCACGGGATCGGCGTGCGGGAGTACGCAGCCATGCTGGACGACGTCGTGGCAGGTCGGTTGCGTCCGGCGGACTCGATCGGTCGGACGATCGGCTTCGACGAGCTGCCCGAGGCGATCCTGGCGATGGACCGCCCGGCCGTCGGGTCGGGGATGACGGTCGCGACGTTCTGATCACGGAGCTCGACGGTCGGACGGACACGAGCACCGCGTCGGCGGTGCGTCGTGGGTCGGCGCTGTCAAAGGGAACGCCATCGATCGGCGGAGGACGACCGGAGACGTCAGGATGTGGACCCACGATCCCCAGCACGGGCCTGACCGTGCAGCGCCGACGGCATCCCGCACGATCCGTACTGCGGCCTCGCTTCGTCGTGCGCCGGTCGTAGGCTGCGAGCGGGCGTGGAGTGGTCTCGTGACCGCACGTTCGTCGTCGACCTGGTACATGCCTCCCTCGAGGGTGTCGTCGCCGGTCTGCACCGGAACGCGAAGCGGTCGCTGCGTGCTGCTGCGAGCAACGGTGTCGAGGTGCGTCCGGCGCGACCGGGGGAGACGGCGGCGTTGCTGCCGCGGGTGCTGAGCGAGTCGTACACGGTCCGCGGAGTGCCCTCACCCTACCCGGCCGACATCGGCGAACGCGTCGAGCGGTGGGCGGCTGGTCGTGATGACGTGTACATCGGCGCCGCGGTCGTGGAAGGGGAGACCTCGGGTGTGATCGTGGCGTTGGGCTCTCACCCGGTCGCGTCCGCGTGGGCGGGTGGCACGTTGCGCCAGCACCGGGCGGCGAACCCGAGCACCTCGCTGTACTTGGACGTACTCCGGTGGTCGCTCGAACGCGGGCACACGGCCGTGGACCTCGTCGGCCGTGTGGACGATGGGATCGCCCGGTTCAAGACCGGGATGGGCGGGTTGAGACGCCGTACGCGAGCATCGCTTCCTCGCCGCTGCCACGTGCGGTCCGGGACACCGGGGCGAAGCTCTGGCGGTTGACGCAGCAGGGATAACCCTCGAGAGGGTGCAGATGCCGTGTCTCGGGGACCCTGTGCTCTGATTAAT
>NZ_BACW01000584.1:0-15066 GCF_000333315.1 Curtobacterium sp. B8 | reverse complement strand
GCACGTCCTCGCCGAGCACGACACCGACGGGCTGCAGATCGAGATCGAGTCGCCCGAGGACGCCATGGCCTTCTCGCTCGAGCGCATCCGCCGTGGCGAGGACACCATCTCGGTCACCGGCAACGTGCTCCGCGACTACCTCACGGACCTGTTCCCCATCATGGAGCTCGGCACCTCGGCGAAGATGCTCTCCGTGGTCCCGCTCCTCGGCGGCGGCGGCCTGTTCGAGACCGGTGCGGGCGGCTCGGCCCCGAAGCACGTGCAGCAGCTCGTCGCGGAGAACTACCTGCGGTGGGACTCCCTCGGCGAGTTCCTCGCCCTGGCGGTGTCGTTCGAGCACCTCGGGGGCGTGACGGGCAACCAGCGCGCGAAGATCCTCGGCGAGACGCTCGACCGCGCCACCGGGACCTTCCTCGACGAGAACAAGTCCCCGGGCCGCAAGCTCGGCTCGATCGACAACCGCGGCAGTCACTACTACCTCGCGAAGTACTGGGCCGAGGAGCTCGCGTCGCAGACCGAGGACGCGGAGCTCGCGGCGGCGTTCGCGGACGTCGCCGCGTCGCTCGGATCGCACGAGCAGGTCATCGTCGAGGAGCTGAACGGTGTGCAGGGGCACCCGGCGGACATCGGCGGGTACTACCGTCCGGACGACGCCAAGACCGGCGCGGTGATGCGCCCGTCCGGCACGCTGAACGGGATCCTGGCCGCGCTGTAGGCGCGACCCCCTGACGGACGGGAGCNTCNNNGCGNCGNGNNNGGNGGCGNNGGGCCGCGCGGNCCGGCCGCCGGCGACCGCCTGCCGCGGGNGAGCGGGGCGCCGGGCCCGGCCGGCCCGACTCGCCGGCTCTGCCCGGCCCGCCCGACCCGCCCGGCCCGCCCGACCGGCCCGGCCCGTGCACCCGACCCCTCCGACCGGACGGGGAGGGACCGAGGCTGCTCCGCGTCATCTCCGCGTCGGCACGGGCGGGCCGACCACGAGCAGCCCGGAGAACACGAGCGCGACCGCCACGACGCCGATCGCGATCGAGAGCACCGGCCGCCGCACCACGAAGAACAACAGGCGGTCCCAGAAGCCCGCGCGGCCCTCGGCCGAACGGCGCCATCCGCCGTCGAGCATCCCGCGCCGTGCGACCGCGACCTCGAACGGCACCGTGGCGTAGGGCACGACGGCACTCGCCCACCCGAGCACGAGCGCGCCGACCGACCACCGCTGGTTGACCGCGACCACCGTCGTCACGACGAGGTACGCCAGGAACACGAAGCCGTGCACGCCGCCGCCGATCCGGACGCCCCAGTCGCCGGCGTCGAGGGCGTACTTCAGCACCATCCCGGCGATGAGGAGGGTCCAGGTCACGAGCTCGGCGACCGCGGCGGCGCGGAACAGGGATCGGGGCGTCATGCCGACATGGTGACGCACCGTTCCCGACAGAACCCCGACACGCCGCCGGTCGTATCGATTCGACCCGCGCTCCGACTAGCGTTGACCGCATGTCGACGACGACACCAACGGACACCACACCACCCCCGCGCGTCGGGGTGATCGGCCTCGGCTTCGCCGGCACCACGCACCTCGACGCCTACACCGCGCTGCCCGGGGTCGAGGTCATCGCCCTCGCCGGCCAGGAGACCGACCGGCTGCACGAGCTCGCCGACTCCCGAGGCGTACCGAACCGGTACGCGGACTGGCAGGACCTCGTCGCCCGCGACGACCTCGACATCGTGTCGATCGGCGTCCCGAACGCCCTGCACCACCCGATCGCGGTGGCGGCGCTCGAGTCCGGCAAGCACGTCTTCTGCGAGAAGCCGCTCGCCACGACGGGCGACCAGGCGCAGGAGATGGTCGACGCCGCCGTGCGGAACGACCGCGTGCTCGAGGTCGCGTACAACCACCGCCGACGCGCCGACGTGCAGTTCCTCAGCGACCACCTCGCGCAGCGCGACGCCGACGGCAACGGCCCGCTCGGGCACGTCTACCACGCACGTGCGAGCTGGCTGCGACGAGCCGGGATCCCCGGCATCCGGAGCTGGTTCGCGAACAAGGAGACCGCGGGCGGCGGTCCGCTCATCGACCTCGGCTCGCACGTGCTCGACATCGCCCTGCACCTGCTCGGGGAACCGCGCGTCGTGACCGCGAGCGCCGTGGCCTACGACGAGCTCGGCAGCGCCGGTCGGGGCGGGAGCGACCGCGACCCGGTGTCCGCCGCCACCGGGCGCCCGTTCGACGTCGAGGACTTCGCGAACGCACTGCTCCGGTTCGAGGACGGATCGAGCCTGCAGCTCCAGGCGAGCTGGGCCAGCTACTCGAAGGACGTCGAGGACATCGAGGTCGAGCTGCTCGGTTCGATCGGTGGTGCCCGCCTGTTCGTCCGTGACTACGCCACCGAGGGCACCGTGACGCTGTACTCCGACGAGCAGGGCGTGCCGACGGTCACCCGGCCGGGTGTGCGCGTCCCCGCCGGACACCACCAGCGCGTCATCGAGGAGTTCCTCACCGCGGTCCGCTCCGGTGACCACGCGGGGCACCACGGAGAGTTCGCACTGCACCGCAGCCGTGTCGTCGACGCGATCTACGCGTCCGCTGCTGCGGGTCGAGAGATGGAGGTCGTCGCATGAGCGAGGTCGCACCCAGGATCGTCGTCTGGAACGAGAACGTGCACGAGAGCCGCGGCGACGCGACGGTCATCGGGCACTACCCGGACGGCATGCACGCCGTGATCGCGGCGGCGCTACACGAACTCCTGCCCGGCGCCGAGGTCGGCACCGCGACCCTGCAGGAGCCCGAGCACGGCCTGACCGCGGAACGCCTGGCGCAGACGGACGTGCTGTTCTGGTGGGGGCACGCCGCCCACGACGAGGTCGCCGACGAGGTCGTGGAGCGCGTGGTCGACGCCGTGCACGCGGGCATGGGCCTCGTGGTGCTGCACTCCGGTCACTACTCGAAGCCGTTCAAGCGCCTGATGGGCACGACGTGCTCGCTCAAGTGGCGCAACGACGGGCAGGACCGTGAACTCGTCTGGACGATCGCCCCGGACCACCCGATCGCGCAGGGCGTCCCGCACCCGATCGTCATCGACCAGCAGGAGATGTACGGCGAGTTCTTCGACATCCCGCGCGCCGACGAGGAGGTCTTCCTCTCGACCTTCACGGGCGGCGAGGTCTTCCGTTCCGGTGTCGCGTACCGCCGGGGCCTCGGGCGGGTGTTCTACTTCTCGCCCGGCGACCAGGAGTACCCGGTGTACCACCACCCGGACGTGCAACGGGTCCTCGCGAACGCCGCGCAGTGGGCGGCGCCGGTGTCCGAACGCCGTGAGCTGACCGCTGACCCCCACCCTCGGGGATGGTTCACCACGGACGGTGCGGGTACACAGGGGGTGTGACCCAGCACGACCCCGCGCACCTCGACCCCGCGCACCTCGACCCCGCGCACCTCGACCCCGCAGCCCGGCGCTCCGCCGTCGTCGAGGCGCTCGGGGTGCTCGGCAGCGGCCCCGAGGAGCGGTTCGACCGGATCACCCGGATGGCGCAGGAGGCCTTCGGGGTCCCGCTGACCTTCCTCAACCTCGTGCACCAGGACGTCGTGACCACGCAGTCGACCTTCGGCTGGCAGCAGGGCACGAGCGTCCCGGCCGAGGAGCAGTTCTGCGCGACGACGGTCCTGACGCCGGAGCCGATGGTCATCGCGGACACGACGCTCGACCCGCGCTTCGCCACGACGGCCGCGGTCGCCGAGCACGGGGTCCGCTTCTACGCGGGCGCCCCGCTCACGATGCTCGACGGCACCCGGGTCGGCACGCTCTGCATCATGGACGCCCAGCCGCGCACGTTCAGCCCCGAGGACGTCGCCCTGCTGCAGGACCTCGCGCACTGGGCGGAGCGCGAGCTCGGCCAGGCCGTCGACCGACGTCGTGTCCGTCGGGTCCTGGACGGCCTGGCTCCCGAGCCCCCCGTCGCGCCCGGCGTCGTCGTCGAGTCGGTCGTCGTGCAGCCGGACACCGGGGGTGGCGACGTGGTCGACCACCGGACGGCCGCTGACGGCGCGGTGCACCTGACGGTCGGCACCGTGTCCGCCGGCCGCGCCTCAGCGCTGCTCGCCTCCACCGTCCGCGGCGCCGTGGCGGCACGGACGGACCAGCCGCTCGACGCGGCGGTGGCCGGCCTGGAGGCGCAACTCGCCCCCGATCTGTCGGTCGCCGGCGCGGTCGCCACGCTCGCACACGCGCGGCTCGACCCCGGGTCGGGTCGCGTCGACCTCGTCGACCTCGGGCACGGTCTGGCGGCCGTGGTGCGGGACGACGGCCGGGTCGAGGAGCTCCGGTCCCCCGGCCTCCCGGTCGCGCTGCAGCCCTCCGGCTCCTCCCGCCGTCCGGTGACCGCGGAGCTCGCGGCCGGGGACGTCCTCGTGCTGTGCTCGGACGGGGCCGTCGCGCTCGCGGGAGTCGAGGACCTGGCACACCTCGCCCGGGTCGTCGCGGCCGAGGGCGTCGGGGCCGTGCGCGACCTGCTGCCCGACGACGACCCCACGGCCGCGGTCGCCGTCACCACGGCACGACGGACCTGAGCCGCCGCGCACCGGCCGCATCCCGCCGCCCCGGGAAGGCGCCGGCCGAGTCGGCGCGGGTCAGGTCCGCACGGGTCAGGGCCGCACGGGTCAGGGCCGCACGGGTCAGCGTCGCATGGGTCAGCGCCCGCCGCGGCGGTCGGTCGCGCCGGCCGGTCCGGTGAGCGACACGACGAGGAGCGTGGCGAGCATGCCGACACCCGCGAGCTCGATGCCGAGCCCCAGCAGCATCCAGTACGCGCTGCCGACGACCTGGGGCTGCGTGACGGCGTCCGGCCACCAGGAGTCGATGAGGGGGAAGGTGCTCGGGAACGGGTCGAGTCCGAACACCACGAGGCCCCCGAGCAGCAGGGCGATCCCGACTCCCGCCATCGCGGCCCGCGAACGCCGGAGCATCCGGGCGACCAGGGCGGCGGCGACCGCGGCGAGTCCGACGACGGCGACGAGGAACGCCGTCACGACGACGGCCTGCGGCGCCAGCGCGAACCAGTCGAGGACGGCCACGGGCAGCAGCAGCCACGAGCCCGTCCGGGCCAGGAGCGCCGGGTTCGTCCACGCCTGCATGCCGACGACGCTAGGGCACCCGCGCTGGACGGCGCCCGGAGGTCCGCTGTGACCCGGCCGGACAGCCCCGGATCGGTAGCATCGCCTCGGAGGTCGTGCATGGCAGAGGACGGACGCTCCCGGCAGCGGCGCGCCGTCGCGACCCGGGCGGCCATCATCGAGGGTGCCGCGAAGGAGTTCGACGAGCGCGGCTACTTCGGCGCCTCGATGGACGGGGTCGCCGAGCGAGCCGGCGTGACCAAGGGGGCGCTCTACTTCCACTTCACGTCGAAGGCCGACCTCGCCGCCGCGGTGGTCGCCCGGCAGCACGAGGTGTCCCGTGCCTACGCCGAGGTCGCGCACGCCCGCGGCCGCACCCCGCTCGAGTCGATGATGTGGATGTCGCAGGGCCTCGCGGTCCAGATGACCACGGAGACGGTCGTCAGCGCGGGCATCCGGCTCTCCACCGAACCCGCGGGCAACGGCATCGACCGGCAGGACCCGTACACCGACTGGATGCGGATCACGGCAGACCTCTTCCGCGAGGCCATCGCGGTGGGCGAGGTCGACGCCCGCTGGGACCCGGCGCTCATCGGGCGCGTGGTGAGCCCGGCGTACACCGGTGTGCAGACGGTCTCGGACGTCCTCGCCGGTCGGAGCGACCTGTTCGAGCGACTCCGCGAGCTCTGGACGGTGCTCCTCGCCGCCTTCGTGACCGAGTGCACGCGGCCCGAGATCCCCCGCCTGGTCGCGATCATCGCCCCGGACGCAGCGATCGCCCCGGACGCAGCGGTCGTCGCGGACCCCGACGAACCCGACGGTGACGCGGGTCCCCCCAGGGCCACCCACGTCACCTCGGGATGAGGATACCAACCGGTACGTTCTCGCTCAGGCCCCCGTTCACGGGGACCGAACGGCGTGGCACCGGGGATCGGCGGGGGTAGCCTCGTCCGGTGCCGACCCCCGCCGCCGAGGTGCACGTCGACGTCCCGCTCGTCCGGACGCTGCTCCGTGCCCAGCACCCCGACCTCGCCGCGCTGCCGCTCGAGGTCGCCGCGAACGGCTGGGACAACGTGCTCGTGCGGCTCGGGGACGACCTCGCCGTCCGACTCCCCCGACGGGCCGCGGCAGCCCGGCTCATCGAGCACGAGCAACGATGGCTGCCGGAGATCGCACGTCGCGTCGCGCCGGTGGTCCCCGTCCCCGCCCCGGTCCGCACGGGCGAGCCGGGGCCGGGCTACCCGTGGTCCTGGAGCATCGTCCCCTGGCTCCCCGGCACGGCAGCGGGCACCCGGCCAGGTGGACCCCGGGTCGGCGAGGCGCTCGCCGCCTTCCTCGGACTCCTGCACGCGCCCGCCCCCGCGGACGCGCCCGTGAACCCGGTCCGGGCCGTCCCGCTCGCGGACCGGTCGGAGGCGGTGCTCCACCGGCTCGCGACCTCGGACGTGCCGCGGGCCCGCGAACTCGCTGCTGCCTGGCGGACGGCCGCCGACCTGCCGACGTCCACCGAGCCTCCCGTCTGGGTGCACGGCGACCTGCACCCCTTCAACCTGCTCGTCGAGCCCGGCCCCGACGGTGACCGCCTGTCGGCGGTCGTCGACTTCGGCGACGTGACCGCCGGCGACCGGGCCGTGGACCTCGCGACCGCCTGGTTGACGCTCGACCGGGAGGCCCGCTGCGGCTTCCGGACAGCCCTGGCCGTCGACGACGTGACCTGGGGACGCGCCCGCGGCTGGGCCGTCGCGATCGCGTCCGCCCTGCACCAGACCTCCGACCCGGCGTTCCGCGTAGTCGGCCGTCGTGCGATCGACGCGTTGCTCGACGACTGAGGGCTGTTGCGCTGCCCGCACCCGGAGTTACCCTGACCCCCACACATCCGTGCACGTGAAGATCGGAGGGGCCTGATGACCCTCGAGTTCCGCGTCCAGCACGACGTCGCCACCGACGCCTCCCCCGTCCCCAGCCCACCCGCACGCCGAGGACTCCGCGGCCTGCTCGACCGCTACGCCGAACACCGCGCAGTCGTCCGGACCCGCCGGGCCGAGGCCCGCATCGAGGAACTGCGCGACCTCGAACAGCTCCTCTCCGGCGCCCGGGACGTCATCGAACGGGGCTGGATCCAGCACGCCTGGTTCGCCTACCTCGACGACCACGGGCGCATGCGCAAGGCCTCGAGTGCGTCCGCCGTCGGCGTGCAGGGTCGCCCGCTCGTGGGCGCCTGCCTCGTCGGCTCGGTCGTCTACGCCGCCGGTGGTCCCGCCGCGGTGCACTCGCAGCGGGTCCAGCGCGCCCTCGACCTCGTCTGGAACGCGCTCGCCGTCGAGGAGGGCTCGCCGGTCCTGTGGTGCCCGGCCCCGGACGTCCGGATGGCGCGGGTCCGCGACCTGACGAGTTGGAACGACCAGGCCGCCCGCACCGCCGCGGACGTCTCGGGCCTGCTCCTCACCGCCGAGCGCGTGGCCGTCCAGGAGTCCGCGCGCGTGCAGGAGCGCAGCACGGCACGATCGAGGGCATGAACGACGACGTCCCCGACACCGTCCCCGAGGTCCGCCCCGCGGCCCCGGGGACGGCCGTCGCCGACCGCGCGGTGACCGGCTCCGAGAAGGAGACCCTGCACCGGTACCTCCGCAAGCACCGGGCCGCCCTGCTCGCCAAGGTCGAGGGACTCGCCGAGCGCCAGGCACGGTGGCCGCTCACCCCGACGGGCACGAACCTCCTCGGGCTGGTGAAGCACGTCGCCGGGGTCCAGGCCGGCTACTTCGGCGAGGTGTTCGGCCGTCCGCTGCCGGACGCGCCGGCCTGGCTGGAATCGTGGGAGGGCGACGACATGTTCGCCGGTCCGGACGAGACCATGGCCGACGTCATCGCGTTCCACCACCGGAGCGCTGCCCACGCGGACGCGACGATCGAGGCACTCGACATCGACGCCCGCGGCACCGTGCCGTGGTGGCCCGAGGACCGCCGGTCGGTATCGCTCCACCAGGTGCTCGTGCACATGGGGTACGAGGTCGCGCGGCACGCGGGGCACGCCGACATCGTCCGCGAGATGCTCGACGGCACCGCGGGTGACGGCGACGGCAACCTCGCCGAGAAGACCCCGGCTGAGTGGGTCGCGTGGCGCGAACACCTGGTCGAGGTCGCCGAACGGGCAGGACTGCGCGACCTGAGCGCATAGCCGACCACTGCTCGGTATCGTTACCGATCTCCCAGGGTCGGTCGGGATCACACGGCCTGACCTGGGGTTTTCGTTACGCGTCGGGCGCTGGATACGCCCGTACCGAACATTTGCAGATGTACAAGAAGCGATGTGCTGCGTAGCTTGGTCGGCGTTCGTGCCCCATCCGGTGGGTACTTCGGCCGACCAGGGAGGAGCGCCCACCCGTGTTCCAGTACGTCGTGGAGCGATGGGACCAGATCTGGTTCTCCTCGTGGCAGCACTTCTCACTGGTGGTCCAGTGCGTCGTCCTCGCCACCGTCATCGCCGTGGTGCTCGCCGCACTCGTCTACCGCATCCCCGGCCTCCGTGCCGCCGCGAACGAGGTGTCGACCGTCGGGTTGACGCTGCCCTCGTTCGCCGTCATCGGCCTGCTGCTCGTGCCGCTCGGCTTCGGCGTCGTGCCGTCCGTCGTCACGGTCACGTTCTTCGCGGCACTGCCGATCCTGCGCAACGCGGTCGTCGGGCTGGGGGAGATCCCCGACACCGTCGTCGAGTCCGCCCGGGGCATCGGCATGGGCCGGTTCCGGACACTCGTGCAGGTCGAGCTGCCGATGGCGTGGCCGATCATCCTCATCGGCGTGCGGGTGTCGGCGCAGATGGTGATGGGCGTCGCCGCGGTGGCCGCGTACGCGCTCGGCCCCGGCCTCGGCGGCTTCATCTTCTCCGGCCTCTCCCGTCTCGGCGGCGCGAACGCCCTGAACTCCGTGGTCGTGGGCACCGTGGGCGTGGTCCTGCTCGCCCTGGTCCTCGACCTCCTGCTCCTCGGCCTCGGCCGCCTGACCATCTCGCGAGGAATCCGTGTCCAGCACTGAACGCACCAGCACCGACAAGGCCGGCACCGCCCAGCACGGCACCGGCACCGGCCAGCACGGCGCCACCGTCGACCCGGCCGTCACCGGCCGCGGCATCCTGCTCGACGAGGTCACGAAGCGCTACCCGGGCCAGGCGAAGCCCGCGGTCGACGGCATCACGCTCGAGATCCCGGCAGGCAAGGTCGTCATGCTCGTCGGCCCGTCGGGCTGCGGCAAGACCACCACGCTCAAGATGATCAACCGCCTGATCGAGCCCACCGAGGGACGCATCGTCGTCGGTGAGGACGACGTCACGAACATCGACGGCGACGAACTGCGCCGCCGCATGGGCTACGTGATCCAGGCCGGGGGACTCTTCCCGCACATGACGGTCGCGGCGAACATCGCGATCGTGCCGAAGATGCTCGGCTGGTCCAAGGAGAAGATCGCCGCGCGCGTCGACGAGCTGCTCGACCTCGTCTCGCTCGACCCCGACACCTACCGCGACCGCTACCCGCGTGAGCTGTCGGGCGGCCAGCAGCAGCGCGTCGGCGTGGCCCGGGCGCTCGCCGCCGACCCGCCCGTCCTGCTGATGGACGAGCCGTTCGGCGCGGTCGACCCGATCACCCGGCAGCGGCTGCAGGACGAGCTCCTCCGCATCCAGGAGGAGCTGCACAAGACGATCGTCATCGTCACGCACGACTTCGACGAGGCCGTGAAGCTCGGCGACTGGATCGTCGTGTTCTCCGAGGGCGCCCACATCGTGCAGTACGACACCCCGGAGCGCATCCTCGCCGAGCCCGCGAACGAGTTCGTGGAGAACTTCATCGGCTCGGGCGCCGGCCTCAAGCAGCTCACGCTGAACCGGGTGCGCGACGTCGAGGTCGAGTCGGCCGTGACCTGCTCGCCCGGAGAAGAGGCGAAGGCCGTCCTGCAGCGGATGCGCGAGGCCGGCGGTCACGGGCACGCGGTGGTCGTGGACCGTCGCCAGCGGCCGATCGGCTGGCCGACCCGACGCCAGCTCGAGCGGCTCGAGCGGATCCCCGAGGGCATCGACCCCGACCTGCCCGTGGTGGGCGAGGCCGCGACCCTGAACGACGCGCTCGACACCATGCTCGTGTCGAGCGCCGGTGCCGCCATCGTCACCGGCCGCCGGGACGCGTTCCGCGGGGTCATCACCGTCGAGACCGTGATGGACGCCATCACGAAGTCGCGCGCCGCCGCGGCCGAGGAGCAGGCGTACACGCCGGTCGGCACGAACACGAACCCGATCGAGACGCTGCCGTCCGCGCCGGCACCGGCCGCCGACACGGAGCGTGCCGATGACTGACGTCGTCGCAGCCGGCACCGACCGTCCCACGCGTCGCACGTGGCGCGGGCTCGTCGTGCAGCCGGTCGTCATCCTCCTGGTCCTCGTGGCGTTCGTCGTCTGGCTGAACACCGCGGACCTCACGCCGACCGAGCGGACCACGCTCAACCCGGCGGACATCCTCGCCCTGACCGGGCAGCACCTGTACCTGACGCTCGCGTCGACGGTCATCGTGCTCGTCATCGGCATCCCCCTCGGCGTGCTCCTGACCCGCGGGCCGTTCCGCCGGGCGAGCGGTGCGATCCTCGCCGTCGCGAACGTGGGGCAGGCAGCCCCGGCCGTCGGCCTCGTGGTGCTGCTCGCGGCGTGGCTCGGCTTCAACTCCTGGGCGGCGATCGTCGCCCTCGTCCTCTACGCGATCCTGCCCGTGCTCCGGAACACGATCATCGGCATCGAGAGCGTCGACCAGCGGCTCGTCGAGGCGGGTCGGGGCATGGGCATGAGCGCCGCGTCCGTCCTGTTCAAGGTCGAACTGCCGCTCGCGGTCCCGGTGATGCTCGCCGGCATCCGCACCGCCCTCGTGCTGCTCGTCGGCTCCGCGGCCCTCGCCACCTTCATCGGCGCCGGCGGCCTCGGACTGCTCATCACGACCGGCGTGAACCTCTTCCTGCCGAAGGTGCTCGTGTCCGGGGCGCTCCTCATCGCCCTCCTCGCGCTGTCCATCGACTGGGTGGGCCGGATCGTCGAGACCGTCGCACGACCGAAGGGACTCCGATGAAGCGCCGCTCCGTCGCCGCCGCCGTCCTCGCGGGGGCATCCGCCCTCGCCCTCACCGGCTGCGGTCTCCAACCCGCCGCGTCGTTCGTGCCCGCCGCCGGGCCCGGCACGATCGAGCGCATCGACGACCTGCCCGAGGGCGCCCACATCACGGTGACGTCGAAGAACTTCACCGAGCAGCTCGTGCTCGGGAAGATCGCGGTGCTCGCCGCGAAGGCCGCCGGGTTCGACGTCACGGACGAGACGAACGTGCCGGGCAGTGTCGCCGTCCGCCAGCTCATGACCGGGCACCAGGCCGACATGACCTACGAGTACACCGGCACCGCGTGGCTGACGTACATGGGACACGAGGCCGGGATCCCGGACAAGCAGGAGCAGTACGAGGCCGTCCGGAAGGAGGACGCCGGCAACGGACTGACCTGGCTGCCGCCCGCTCCGATGAACAACACGTACGCGTTCGCGGTGCGCGAGGAGGCCGTGGAGGAACTCGGCGGGATCACGAAGCTCTCGCAGATCGCCGACCTGCCCGCCGACCAGCGGACGTTCTGCGTCGAGTCGGAGTTCAACTCGCGTGCCGACGGCTTCAAGCCGATGCTCAAGAAGTACGACCTGCAGGTCGGCGGCTCCGGGGAGTCCGCGATCCCGGCCGGGAACGTCGACATCCTCGACACCGGCACGGTCTACACCGCCACCGACCGCGGCAAGTGCAACTTCGGCGAGGTCTTCACGACCGACGGCCGCATCAAGTCGCTCGGCCTGCAGGTGCTCGAGGACGACCGCGGGTTCTTCCCGGCGTACAACGTCGCGCCCGTGCTCTCCACGGAGACGCTCGAGGAGTACCCGCAGCTCGAGGACGTCTACGACCAGATCTCCCCGAAGCTCACCGACGCGGTCCTGCAGGAGCTCAACCGTCAGGTGGACGTCGAGGGCCGCGAGCCCGCGGACGTCGCCTTCGACTGGATGACGAAGGAAGGGTTCATCAGCAAGGGCTGACGCGACCAGGAGACGGACTGGAGGCACGGTGTCAGCTGGCACCGTGCCTCCAGTCCGTCAGCCGGTCGCGATCCGCGACGCCGTGTCGCGGATCAGGGCGACCATCCGTCCCCGCACCTCGTCCGGGGCGGTGTCCGCGTCGCGTGCGGCGGTGCGGAGTGCCGTCATGCACATGCCGAGCAGCATCTCCGCAGCCTGCAGGGTCGCGGCCTCCGGACCCCACGCCGGATCGCGTTCCAGCACGGTGCGGACCGCACCGACCATGGCCTCGGACACCGAGGTCATCCGGTTGACCTGCCGACGGATCAGCTGCGGGAACCGCACGACGAGCTCCTTGCGGGCCGTCCGCTCGGCCTCGTCCGCGAAGGTCTCCCCGAACACCAGGAACGCGAGGTCGACGACCGCCTGCGCCGCCGGTTCGCCGTCGACCGTCTCGAGGTGCGCGGCCAGTGCCTCCGGGGAGAGGTCGAGCTCGGTGTGCCCGAGGACGGCGTCCTCCTTCGAGTCGAAGTAGTTGAAGAACGTGCGGGGCGAGACGTCCGCCCGCGCGGCGATCTGCTCGATCGTGGTGTGGTCGATCTCGTGCTCGAGCGCCAACGACCGGGCCGACTCGGCGATGCGTCGTCGCGTCTCGATGCGCTTCCGGTCGCGCAGACCCATGGTCTCGGGCATGCCTCGACTGTAACCGCCCGTGGACGCCGCGGCGATGACGTGCATATCGTCGGGTCCGTGGCGGCGTTCGGACGGGACCTCGGGGACGGGTGCACGCTGACGCTGCGCGACCTGACCACCGTCGAGCCGCTGCACGGCCTCGTCGTCGCCAACCTCGACCGGCTCCGGGCCGCGGAGCCGTGGGCGTGGCAGGACCAGAGCGTCGAGACGATCGCCATGCACACCGAGCACCTGCTCGGGCAGTACGCGATGGACCGCTCGCTGCCGTGCGTCATCCGGTCGGACGACCGTGTCGTGGGGGCCGCGTCGCTCGCCTTCGACCCGTACCTCGGGCAGGCGTCGCTCGGCTGGTGGATCGACGCCGGCCTGGAGGGACGGGGGATCGTCCGACGGGCGGCCACCGTGCTCATCGGGGTCGCCCGGGCGCGCGGGTGTGCGCGGGTCGAGATCCGGACGGCGGTCGACAACGCGCGGAGCCGCGGCCTCGCCGAGCGGCTCGGCTTCGTGCACGAGGGGACCCTGCGGAGCGCGATGCCCCTCGGGCCGCGGCGGGTCGACGTGGCGGTGTACGGGCTCGTGCTCTGACGGCGGCCGGGCGCGCGGCGGCGTGGTGCGCTTCGCGTCCGCACAACCGAAGTCACAGCGAACCGCGGTTCTCCGCGGTTCCGAGTGCTTTTGGTTGTGCGGCGTGCAGCGCCGACCGCCGACCGCCGAGCGCCGAGCGCCGAGCGCCGAGCGCCGAGCGCCGAGCGTGGTGTCAGCGGCCGGTGGTCGCCCCGTGCCAGACGGCGAACGACCCACCGATGACGAGCAGCGCGCCGACGAAGATCCACACCGCGAGCGCGACGAGGTTGAGCAGGATGCCCCACCCCGCCCGTCCCCGCGCCATCGGTTCGCGCGACCGTGAGGCGATGCCGAGGCACAGCCCGACGACGGGTGCGAAGAACGTCCAGCCCGCGAGGAGCGAGCAGATGCCGAGGACGAGGCTGGCCGTCCCGAGGCCGGTCCGAGGAGCAGTCGGGTACGTGGTCATGGCTCCGACACTACGGACGCCGTGGTGGCGCGTCGTCCGTCCGGGTGCTGATCCCGGGTCCGCCCGGCGGTTGACGGTCACCGGACGCCGGTATCGTCGTGGGCATGGCCCTGTTCGGACGACGCAGCAAGAACGACGTGCGCGACCGACCCGTCAGCCAGGTCGAGCTGAAGCGTGCCGTCGACGAGGGCTTCCTCATCGCGAAGGCCGCGATCGTCGTGGCGGTGGCGAACCGCATCATCACGAACGCCCTGCGCGACCAGGGGTACTTCGACCACGCGCTCATCGCCGACGCCGCCCGGCAGGAACTCCACCGGATGGCCGAGGAGCAGCGCGGCGACGCCGCCCGGATGCGGGAGATCCGCGCCACGTCGAGCAAGCAGAAGGGCCGTTCGCGGCACCAGCACGACTACCGGCGCGGCGACGACCTGAAGCTCCGCACGCGCGAGGCCACGTACGAGCAGCTCGCGGACCTGCTCGACCGGCGCCGGGACGACCAGAAGTTCGTCGACGGCATCGTGCTGCAGGCCCGCGCCCGCGCCTGGGACGACATCGGCACCACCGTCGTCGGGCGGCTCGGGTGGGCGCAGCGCCCGGCGGACGACTACGAGGTCGGCCGTGACGAGCGCCTGCAGCAGCTGCTCGACGAGGACTTCGCCACCCTGCTCGCCGAGCACCCCGTGGGTTCGACCGCACCGGACGCCGACGAGCCCGACGACGCCGACGGCGACGAGGACGGGTCCGACCCGGCGGACGCCGACACCGCGCGCACCTGAGCGGGGCGCGACACCACGGCCCGCCCGGCATCCGCGCCTGACGACCAGCCCTGAACCCCTCCGCACCTCGCGGTCCCTAGGCTCGGACCCATGGTGGATGCGGTGGTGGTCGGAGCCGGACCGAACGGACTCGCGGCAGCGGTGACCCTGGCACGCGCCGGGCTCCGCGTCGAGGTCGTCGAGCGGAACGACACGATCGGCGGGGGAGCCCGCACCGCCGAGCTCACCCTGCCCGGCTTCCTGCACGACGTCTGCTCCGCGGTGCACCCGATGGCGCTGCAGTCGGAGTTCTTCCGGGCGTTCCGGCTCGAGGACCGCATCGAGCTGCGCCTCCCGGAGGTGCAGTACGGGCACCCGCTCGACGGCGGCCGCGCGGGCATCGCCCACCGCGACCTCG
>NZ_BACW01000585.1:0-2398 GCF_000333315.1 Curtobacterium sp. B8 | reverse complement strand
TGGGTGCCGGGGTCATCCCCGTCCGACAGGGCGCGCCGATGCACCTGGACGTCGGACTCGAGGGGCTGCACGAGGGCGTCCTCGTCTCCGGACACGCGTCGGCCGAGGCGTTCGGGGAGTGCTCCCGGTGCCTGATCGAGATCAGCGAACCCGTCGAGGTCGATTTCGCGGAGCTCTTCGCGTACGATGTCTCGGAGGATTTCGACTTCTTCGTTCGCGATGACCACGTGGATTGCGAACCGGTCGTTCGAGATGCGGTGGTGCTGTCGCTGCCGTTCCAGCCGGTCTGCCGACCGGACTGCCCAGGCCTCGACCCGGAGACGGGTGAACGCCTGGCCGACCTCGAGGACCACACTCCTCGCGAGGTCCTGGACCCGCGCTGGGCCGTCCTCGGCGGTTTCCGTGCGAGCGACGACAGCAGTACCCCTGACCAGAGCCCCGAGGGCGACGGCCGCACGTCGGCCTGAACCGCCCTCGCCACTGACCAACCGACCAACCGAAAGAGAACCACCATGGCCGTTCCCAAGCGCAAGCAGTCCCGTGCCAACACGCACGCCCGTCGTTCGCAGTGGAAGGCCGCGCCGGTCCAGCTCGTGAAGACGATCGAGAACGGCAAGGTCACCTACAGCATCCCGCACCGCGCGAAGGTCGTCGAGGACTCGGCCGGCACCCCCCTGTACCTGGAGTACAAGGGCCGCAAGGTCGCCGACGTCTGATCGGACCGACCGCATGACCAACACGTCCGGCACCACGGGGTCCCGCCCCGTGGGGCCGGACGTCGTTCGTCTGCAGGGCATCCTCGGCGTCGACATCGACCTCGAGCTGCTCCAGCTCGCCCTGACCCACCGCTCGTACGCGTACGAGCACGGGGGCATCGGGCACAACGAACGGCTCGAGTTCCTCGGCGACTCGATCCTCGGTCAGGCAGTGACCGTGAAGCTCTTCCGGTCCTTCCCCGACCTCGACGAGGGCGACCTGGCCAAGCGTCGGGCGAGCCTCGTCTCGACGGTCGCCCTCGCTGAGATCGCCCGCATGATCGGGCTCGGGAAGTACCTCCGGCTCGGCAAGGGCGAGGAGCAGACCGGCGGCCGCGACAAGTCGTCGATCCTCGCCGACACCGTCGAAGCCGTCATCGGTGCCACGTACCTCTCCGCGGGTCCGGACCCGGCGACCGAGCTCGTGCTGCGCCTCGTCGAGCCGCTCCTGGTCGACCCGGACCGCTTCGGCGCCGCGATGGACCCGAAGACGAGTCTGCAGGAGCTCGCGTCGTCGCTCGGTCTGGGCAACCCCTCCTACCGGGTGACCGAAGAGGGCCCCGACCACGACAAGACCTTCCACGCCACCGTGGTGCTCCAGAGCGAGGACATCTCCTCGGGCGCCGGGTCGAGCAAGAAGGCAGCCGAGATGGCCGCTGCGCTGCAGGCCTGGACGAAGCTCTCCGGCCGTGACGGCTCGCCGCGCGCGGACGCCGGCAGCGCCGCCGTGAGCACGACCGCCGGCAGCGCCGCCACGAGCACGGCCGCAGACGGCGCCGCCGCGAGCACGGCCGCCGGCAGCGCCGCTGTGAGCACGACCGCCGACGACGCCGCTCGGACTGCCTGACCGGTGCCGGAGCTCCCCGAGGTCGAGGTCGTCCGCGCCGGTCTCGAACCCGCCGTCACCGGCGCACGCGTCCTGCACGTGGACGTCGTCGATGACCGCGCCCTCACCCGACACGACGGCCCCGCCGAGGACTTCGCCGACCGGTTGACCGGCCGCACGATCGCCGCCGCCGTCCGCCGCGGCAAGTTCCTCTGGTTCCCGCTGCAGCCGGAGCACGGCGACGACCGACGCGAGGCCCTCGTCACCCACCTCGGCATGTCCGGGCAGGTGCTCCTCGGGCGCGATCGCCCCGCCGCGAGGCACCGCCGCATCCTCATCGACGTGCAGCCCGCGACCACCGATCGTGACGGCGTGCCGGAGCCCGTCGTCCAACTCGAGTTCGTCGACCAGCGCACCTTCGGGTCGATGGCGATCGACCGCATGGTGCCGACGGTGGACGGTGCTCCGGCCGGTGCCGCGGGCGCGATCGACGAGGCCGACCCGGACGCCTCGTGGCGCCGCGGCATCCCGTACCAGGTCTCGCACATCGCCCGTGACCCGCTCGACCCGGCGTTCGACGACGACCGCTTCATCGCGGCCGCCCGGAAGCGCGCGAGTGGCATCAAGCGCGTCCTGCTCGACCAGGGCGTCGTGAGCGGCATCGGCAACATCTACGCCGACGAGTCCCTGTGGGCGGCGAAGGTCCACTACGACCGACCAGCGGAGCGCTTGACCAGAGCGGACCTCCGGACCCTGCTGACCGAGGTCCGGAGCGTCCTCCGACGGGCGCTCGAGGACGGAGGCACGAGCTCGACGC
>NZ_BACW01000586.1:0-7690 GCF_000333315.1 Curtobacterium sp. B8 | reverse complement strand
CGCGCAGTCCTCGACGCTGTCCGGCCTCGCCGGGCTGGGGGACCTCATCGCCACCTGCCAGTCGCCGCTCTCGCGGAACACACCCGCCGGCCGGCTGCTCGGGCAGGGCTACCGGTTCGACGAGGTCGTGCGGCAGATGAACCAGACCGCGGAGGGGCTCGCCTCGGTCGCCCCGATCCTCGAGCTGGCGGCAGCGAACGGCGTCGACATGCCCATCGTGAGCCAGGTGGGCGAGGTCCTCGCCGGTAGGCTCGACCCGCGCAACATCGCGCCGCACCTCACCGAGACCGACGAGCCCCAGGGCGAGTGACGGGTCCGCGACCACCCAGGGGGTCCTCCATGGCCAAGACCACCGTCGCCGTGCTCTTCGGCGGCCGTTCGAGCGAGCACGCGATCAGCTGCGTGACCGCCGGGGGGATCATGGACGTCGTCGACCGCGATGCCTACGAGATCGTGCCGATCGGGATCACGAAGGGCGGCGCGTTCACGCTGCAGCCGGACGACCCGGCACGCTGGGCGATCCACGACCAGCACCTGCCGGAGGTGCTCGACAACGGCACGCGCGTGGCGTTCCCG
This sequence comes from Curtobacterium sp. B8, assembly GCF_000333315.1. NCBI lineage: Bacteria > Bacillati > Actinomycetota > Actinomycetes > Micrococcales > Microbacteriaceae > Curtobacterium > Curtobacterium sp. B8. Next base: position 7,114 of record NZ_BACW01000586.1, on the reverse strand, counting down.
ACCTCGCCGGCGACCCGCGACCTCGTCGTGTCGCACGCAGACGGCACCGTGACGACCGTGCCCGACGTCGACGTGGTCTTCCCGATCCTGCACGGCCCCTTCGGTGAGGACGGCACGATCCAGGGCCTCCTCGAGATCGCCGGGCTGCCGTACGTCGGCGACGGGGTGCTCGCGAGCGCCCTGGCGATGGACAAGCACGTCGCCAAGGCCGTGCTCGAGCACGCCGGGCTGCGGGTCGCGCCGTGGACCACGGTGCTCCGACGCCAGTGGGCAGCCGATCCGGTCGACGTCGCCGAGTCGGTCGCCGCACACGGCTGGCCCGTGTTCGTGAAGCCCGCGCGCGCCGGCTCGAGCATGGGCGTCTCGCGGGTCGACGACCCGTCGCAGCTCGGCGCCGCGATGGACCTGGCGTTCGAGCACGACTCGAAGGTCATCGTCGAGCCCCGGGTCGTCGGTCGCGAGGTCGAGGTCGCCGTGCTCGAAGGCCGCGACGGTGTCCCGCGCACGAGCCTCCCGGGCGAGATCGTCGTGGCGGAGGACGGCTTCTACGACTTCGACTCGAAGTACCTCGGCGGCGACGAGGCCCTGCTCTGCCCGGCGCCCCTCACCGACGCGGAGACCGACGAGATCCGGTCGATCGGTGCCCGCGCGTTCGAGGCCGTCGGGGGAGCCGGACTCGCCCGGGTCGACTGCTTCCTGACCGACGACGGCTTCGTGGTGAACGAGGTCAACACGATGCCGGGGTTCACGCCGCTGTCGATGTACCCGCGCTGCTGGGCCGCCACGGGTGTCTCGTACGGCGAGCTCGTCACCGAGCTCATCGAGCTGGGCCGCACCGCCGTCCGCTGAGGCGTCGTGCGCCGCCGCGGTGGCGCGAGCCGAGTCTCGTGCTGGGCGACAGGTCTCGCGCGCATCGGCACGAGATGAGTCGCTGACGCCGAGACTCGTGCGGGCGCGGCCGAGTCTCGTGCGGGCGCGGCCGAGACTCGTGCCCGAGCGGGACCGTCAGCCGTTGACCTCGGAGGGGTCGAGGCACCGGTGCCCGTCCTTCGGCAGCGTCGACACCGCCGTCCCGATGTCCTGCAGTACCTGGTCGGTCGCCCCCGACGACTCGATGACGACCTGCACCGCCGGCGACCGGCCGAACGTCGTGTAGACGACCTGCGCCCCGCGGTCGTCGCGGATCCAGTCCACGGAGCCCTTCGAGAAGCACGGTAGATCGGACACCGTCGGCACGGCGACACCGCAGTGGTAGATCGCGACGGCCGGGTCGCCCCACGCCGCCGTCGACTGCGCGGTCGTGTTCCGCAGCGCATCGCTCTGCCCCACGACGCTCGGCAGCCGCACCTGGGCCGCGGCGCAGGCAGCGGCGTCCGCTGAGGGAGCGGCGGTCATCGAGACGGCGTTCGTGCACCCCGTGAGGCCGGCCGCGAGGGCGATCGCCACGCCGACGATCGCGGCGGTCCGGGTGGTGCGTCGCGCGGTGTCCATCGACGTCCAGGCTACCGTTCTCGTGTGGACGCGAAGGACGACAGCCAGCCCGGCCCGACCCTGGGGGAGGTCGGGGAACTCGAGGTCCTCGACCGCATCGTCCGACGGCTCCCTGCCGGTGACCCCGTGATCGGACCGGGCGACGACTGCGCTGTCCTCGCCGCCCCGGACGGGCGCTACGTCGTGACGACGGACATGATGGTGCACGGCCCGGACTTCCGCTGGGCATGGTCGTCGCCCGAGGACATCGGCTGGAAGGCCGCTGCGACGAACCTCTCCGACGTCGCCGCGATGGGTGCGACGCCGACCGGGCTCGTCATCGCCCTCGCCGCGCCGCAGGACACCCCGGTCAGCGTCTTGGAACGCGTCGCTGACGGTGTCCGGCTCGCGGCGGAGGCCCTCGCACCGGCGTGCGGCGTCGTCGGCGGTGACCTCTCGACCTCCTCGACGTTCACCGTCGCCGTCACCGCGTTCGGCGACCTCGGCGGCCGGGCGCCCGTGCTCCGTTCGGGCGCGGAGCCGGGTGACGTGGTGACGGTCTCCGGTGAGCTCGGCCGAGCTGCCCGCGGCCTGGCACGGCTCTTCCGCGACGGTGTCGACGCAGCCGGGGAACCGTCCCGGGCGGCGACCGTCGCGAGCGGCGCGGACGCGGACCCCGACGTCCTCCGACAGCGGAGGCCCGTCCCGCCGATCGCGGACGGTGTGGCCGCCGCGGGCGCGGGGGCGACAGCGATGCTCGACCTGTCCGACGGCCTCGCGATCGACGGTGGACGACTCGCGCGGGCCAGCCGGGTGACGCTCGACCTCGACCCGACGGTGGTCGAGGAGGGGCCCGCCCTGCACGGCGGCGAGGACCACGGGCTCCTCGCGACGTTCCCGCCGGGGATGCCGCTCCCCGCCGGGTTCCGGCGGATCGGCTCCGTCCGGGAACGCGGTGAGCACGACGTCCTCCGGGGCGGTCGTCCGGTCCCGACGACCGGCTGGGACCCCTACGCCGACTGGGACGGCGCCGCCGGCTGAGGCGGATGCCGCCGGCTCGGGCCGGTGCCGCCGGTTGGGGCCGGTGCTGCCGGCTGGGGCCGGACCCCGCCGCGGACGCGAGCTCCGCGTCTGAGCCGGACCGTGCCTCCAGGCCGGGCCAGCCGGGCCGGATCATCCGGGCCGGACCAGCCGGGCCGGACCAGCCGGGCCGGACCAGCCGGGCCGGACCAGCCAGGCCGGACCAGCCGGGCCGTACCGCCCAGGCTGCACCGTCAGGCGGTCGCGACCACGGCCTCCCACGCGACCGTCTCCCCGTAGCTGCGCTTGCTGAACGGCTCGAGCCCCGCGGGCCACGTCGGCTCCGGCGACCGCTTGCTGCGCTCGACGACGACGACCGCGTCCCGCGTGAGCCGCGGCACCAGCGCCTCGAGCACCTCGCCGAGCTCCTGCTCGCTGACCTCGTACGGCGGGTCGATGAACACGAGGTCGAACGTCCGCACGGTCTGCCGCAGGAACCCCAGGGCGGGCTGGGCGTGCACGTCGATCCGCACGCCGGGCACGCGCTTCTGCACCGTGCGCGCGTTCTCCTTGCACGCTGCCGCCGCGCCCGCGGCCCGGTCGACCAGGACGACCTCGACCGCCCCGCGCGACGCCGCCTCGAGCCCGAGGGCGCCGGTGCCGGCGTAGAGGTCGGCCACCGCGGTGTCGTCGACGAGCCCGCGCGACTCCAGCGACGAGAACAGCGCCTCGCGCACGCGGTCGCTCGTCGGCCGGGTGCCGGACTTCGGCACCCGGAGCGTCGTGGAGCCGGCGGCGCCGGCGATGATGCGGGTCATGCAGCCACCGTAGCGGCCCGGGACGGCCCGCCCGGGTTCTCCACAGGCCGGCCTGGAGGCACGGTGCGAGTCGGTCGTGCCGGGTACCGTTGGCATGTGGTCACCCCTGTTACGAACGCTGCCCCGGCCGCGCCCGGCAGCGGGCACGCGCCCACGGTCGACGGCGCCTCCGGGTCGGCCGTGGTCGGTGGGCTCGACGCCCGCTTGTCCGGCGTGCTGGGCGGCCGGACCGCGAGCGCGATCGAGAAGGCCTTCGGGTACCGCACGGTGGGGGAGTTCCTCGAGCACGCACCCCGGCGCTACGCCGAACGCGGTGCCCTCACGGCGCTCGACTCGCTGGCGATCGGCGAGTCCGTCACGATCGTGGCCGAGGTGGTCGACGTCCGCGAGCGCACGATGCGGGCTCGACGGGGTTCGATCCTCGAAGCGAAGATCGGCGACGGCAAGGGGCTCCTGACCCTGACGTTCTTCAACCAGGGTTGGCGCACGAAGGACCTCGTCCCCGGTGCCCGCGGGGTGTTCGCCGGCAAGGTGGGCGACTACCGCGGCGCTCGGCAGCTGGCACACCCCGACTACGAGCTGTTCGACCGCGACGACCCCCGTTCCCTGGCCGACCCCGGCTCGGACGAGGCGATCCGCTGGTCGCGGCAGCCGATCCCGATCTACCCGGCCACCGCGTCGCTGTCCTCGTGGCAGATCGCGAAGGCCATCGGCGTCGTCCTCGACACCCTGCCCGACCTCGACGACCCGATCCCGGCGTCCGTCCGCTCCCGGCTCGACCTCGTGCCGTACCGGCGCGCGCTCGAACTGCTGCACCGCCCGGAGAAGGTCGCGGACTTCAAGCGTGCGCAGGACGCCCTCCGCTACCGCGAGGCCTTCGTGCTGCAGACCGCCCTCGTGCAGCGTCGGATCGCCGCCCGCGCGGTCGCCTCGACCCCGCGCTCGGCCTCGCCCGGGGGCATCCTCGAACGGTTCGACGCCTCGCTGCCGTTCACCCTCACCGACGACCAACGCTCGGTCGGTGCCGAGATCGCGACGGACCTCGCCGGAACCTGGCCGATGCACCGGCTCGTGCAGGGCGAGGTCGGTTCCGGCAAGACCCTCGTGGCGATCCGCGCGATGCTCACCGTGGCGGAGTCCGGCGGGCAGTCGGCGCTCATCGCCCCGACCGAGGTCCTGGCCGCCCAGCACCTGCGGTCGATCGTGAAGTTCCTCGGCCCGGACCTCGCGGCGGAGCTCCGTCCGGTGATCCTCACCGGGTCCCAGTCCACCGACGAGCGTCGCCGAGCCTTGCTCGCGGCCGCGTCCGGGAGCTCGAGGTTGGTGGTCGGCACGCACGCGCTCCTCGGCGACCGCGTCGACTTCGCCGAGCTCGGGCTCGTGGTCGTCGACGAGCAGCACCGGTTCGGCGTCGAGCAGCGCGAGGCCCTCCGGACGAAGGGCCAGACCCCGCCGCACGTGCTCGTCCTCACCGCGACGCCGATCCCGCGCACGGTCGCGATGACCGTCTTCGGCGACCTCGACGTCTCCACCATCGCCGGGGTCCCGTCGGGTCGTGCCGGTGTCGAGACCTTCACGGTCGGCCTGGCGGAGCACCCGGGGTGGGAGTCCCGGATCTGGTCGCGCATGGCCGAGGAACTCGCCGCCGGTCGACAGGCGTTCGTGGTGTGCCCCGCCATCGACGACGTGCACGCCGAGGACGACGGCGAACCTGCGCCGGAGGCACCCGCCGACGACGGCACCCCGGAACGAACGCCGGCCACGGTGATCGCGACCGCCGAGCGGATGCGCCGGATGCCGGTGCTCGAGGGCAGACGGATCGAGGTCCTACACGGACGGATGACCGCGGACGAGAAGGACCGCGTGATGACGACCTTCGCGGCCGGCGGGATCGACGTCCTCGTCGCGACGACGGTGATCGAGGTGGGTGTCGACGTGCCGAACGCCTCGATGATGGCCGTGCTCGACGCCGACCGGTTCGGGGTGTCGCAGCTCCACCAGCTGCGCGGCCGCATCGGCCGCGGGCAGTTCGCCGGCGTGTGCCTGCTCGTGACCACGGCGGAGCTCGAGTCCCCGTCGCGGGAGCGCATCGACGCCGTCGCCGCGTCCGACGACGGCTTCGAGCTCGCCCGGGTCGACCTCGAGCTCCGGCGCGAGGGCGACGTGCTGGGGGAGCGACAGTCCGGTGGTCGTTCGTCCCTGAACCTGCTGCGCGTCGTCGAGCACGCCGACCTCATCGTCGACGCGCGCGAGGAAGCCGAGCGCGTGCTCGGGCCCGACCCCGACTTCGAGGGGCACCCGGCGCTCCGCGAAGCGCTCGCCCGCCGACTCGACGAGTCCGACGCGCCTTTCTTCGCAAGAACTGACCTCGGCTAGGGTCGCTGCATGGCGCAGATCGCGGTCGTCCCCGGTTCCTTCGACCCCGTGACCCTCGGGCACCTCGACGTCATCGGGCGTGCGGCCGGGCTCTTCGACGAGGTCCACGTGCTCGTCGTCCACAACCCGGACAAGAAGCCCGCGATGTTCGAGGCCGCCGAGCGGGTCCGACTGATCGAGGAGTCGCTGGTCGAGACGGGCGTCCGCGACAACGTGCGGGTCGGGGAGTGGACCGCCGGGCTCCTCGTCGACTACTGCCGTCAGGTCGGTGCGACGGTCCTCGTGAAGGGGGTCCGCTCGGGCGAGGACGTCGCGTACGAGACCCCGATGGCGATCATGAACCGGCACCTCGCGGACGTCGAGACGGTGTTCCTGCTGCCCGAGGCCTCGCGTGCGCACGTGTCGAGCTCGCTCATCCGTCAAGTGGCGACGCTCGGCGGGGACGTGACGCCGTACGTGCCCGGGGTCGTGGCGCGTGCGCTGGCGGAGCACACCGGCCGCTGAGCGGGGCACACCGGCCGCTGAGCGGGGCACACCGCCCGTTGCGTCGGGGCAGGCGCGGCGCACCGCGCACACCGGCAGCACGGCGCGCCCCCGCGTCCGCGCGACGGACACGCGGGGGCGCCGCCTCGACGTGCCGCCCGGTTCGCGCTAGGATCGTCGATCGTGTCTTCCCCCGTGAACAGCCCCTACGCCCTGCGCGTGCGCGACCTCGCGCACCGTCCGGGCGAGATGCGCGAGCACTCGCTCGACGTCGAGGTGCCGGACGCGATGGGTGCCGGGGTCATCGCCGTCCGACAGGGCGCGCCGATGCACCTCGACGTCCGACTCGAGGGGCTGCACGAGGGCGTCCTCGTCTCCGGACACGCGTCGGCCGAGGCGTTCGGGGAGTGCTCCCGGTGCCTGATCGAGATCAGCGAACCCGTCGAGGTCGATTTCGCGGAGCTCTTCGCGTACGATGTCTCGGAGGATTTCGACTTCTTCGTTCGCGATGACCACGTGGATTGCGAACCGGTCGTTCGAGATGCGGTGGTGCTGTCGCTGCCGTTCCAGCCGGTCTGCCGACCGGACTGCCCAGGCCTCGACCCGGAGACGGGTGAACGCCTGGCCGACCTCGAGGACCACACTCCTCGCGAGGTCCTGGACCCGCGCTGGGCCGTCCTCGGCGGTTTCCGTGCGAGCGACGACAGCAGTACCCCTGACCAGAGCCCCGAGGGCGACGGCCGCACGTCGGCCTGAACCGCCCTCGCCACTGACCAACCGACCAACCGAAAGAGAACCACCATGGCCGTTCCCAAGCGCAAGCAGTCCCGTGCCAACACGCACGCCGGCCGCGCCGGCGAACCCGGCGAGCTGCTGGCGGCGGCTGAGGACGAGCACGAACGCGGCGAGGAGCCACGGCGTCGCGACGTGTCGATGTAGACGGTGCG
>NZ_BACW01000587.1:0-3752 GCF_000333315.1 Curtobacterium sp. B8 | reverse complement strand
GCCTCGGCATGAACCCCGACCAGCTCGCGCCGGGGGAGCGCTGCGCCTCCACCTCGAACCGCAACTTCGAGGGCCGGCAGGGCAAGGGCGGGCGCACCCACCTGGTGTCGCCGCTCGTCGCCGCTGCCACCGCGGTCCGCGGCACGCTGTCGAGCCCGTGGGACCTGGCGACCGACGACGAGATCGCCGCGGCGACGTCCGCCACCGCAACCGAGGGGAAGTTCTGATGGACAAGATCACCACCGTCACCGGCGTCGCCGCGCCGCTGAAGCGCTCCAACGTCGACACCGACCAGATCATCCCCGCGGTCTACCTCAAGCGCGTCACGAAGACCGGCTTCGAGGACGCCCTGTTCGCCGGGTGGCGCCAGGACCCGGAGTTCGTGCTGAACCAGCCCGAGTACCAGGGTGCCGCGGTGCTGGTCGCCGGTCCGGACTTCGGCACCGGCTCGTCGCGCGAGCACGCCGTCTGGGCACTCCGCGACTTCGGCTTCCGCGTCGTCGTGTCCTCTCGGTTCGCGGACATCTTCAAGGGGAACGCGGGCAAGCAGGGACTCGTCACGGCGATCGTGACCGAATCGGAAGTCGAGGCGCTCTGGGCCGAGATCGAGCGGAACCCGGGGGCGTCGGCCACGGTCGACCTCGTGGCGCAGCGCGTGTCGCTGGGCGATGTGGACGTGCCCTTCGAGATCGACGCTTACACTCGTTGGCGGTTGATGGAAGGGCTCGACGACATCGGGCTCACCCTCCGTGACGAGTCCTCGATCACGGAGTTCGAATCCCGCCGCTCCAGTTGGCGGCCGAAGACATTGCCGGTGAAGTAGTGAACTCTCTCGTACAGGACGCAGCGGCCGCAGGGGCTCGCGTTGGTCTCAAGTCGGACGAGATCGTCATCCGGGGCGGCAAGCCGCTCGTGGGACGCATCGAGGTCCGCGGAGCCAAGAACCTCGCGACCAAGGCCATGGTCGCAGCGCTGCTGGGCGACACCCCCTCGATCCTCAAGGACGTGCCGGACATCTCCGACGTCCAGGTCGTCCGCGGCCTGCTCGAGGTCCACGGGGTGCGCATCACGGACCCTGCACGAGGTGAGCTCATCCTCGACCCGTCGAACGTCGAGTCGGCGCACTTCGCCGAGATCGACGCGCACGCCGGGTCGAGCCGCATCCCGATCCTGTTCTGCGGTCCGCTGCTGCACAAGCTCGGTGAGGCGTTCATCCCCGATCTCGGCGGCTGCCGCATCGGCGACCGCCCGATCGACTTCCACCTCGACGCCCTGCGCGCGATGGGCGCGGTCGTGGACAAGCAGGTCAGCGGCATCCACCTCACCGCGCCGAACGGCCTGCGGGGCGCGGAGATCGAGCTGCCCTACCCGAGCGTCGGCGCCACCGAGCAGGTCCTGCTCTCGTCCGTGCTCGCCACCGGGGTCACCGAGCTCCGGAACGCCGCGATCGAGCCCGAGATCATGGACCTCATCGCGATCCTGCAGAAGATGGGCGCGATCGTCACGGTCGAGCCGAACCGCACCATCTTCATCGAGGGCGTCGAGTCGCTCCGCGGCTACACCCACCGCGCGATCAACGACCGCAACGAGGCCGCCAGCTGGGCCTCGGCGGCGCTCGCGACCGACGGTGACATCTTCGTCGAGGGCGCGAAGCAGCAGGAGCTGATGACGTTCCTCAACGTCTTCCGCAAGGTCGGCGGCGGGTTCGACGTCCAGGAGGACGGCATCCGCTTCTACCGCGAGCGCGAGACCCTGCGCCCCGTGGTCGTCGAGACGGACGTGCACCCCGGCTTCATGACCGACTGGCAGCAGCCGCTCATCGTGGCGCTCACCCAGGCCGACGGGCAGAGCATCGTCCACGAGACCGTGTACGAGAACCGTTTCGGCTTCACCGACGCCCTCAACGAGATGGGCGCCGACATCGTCGTGCACAAGGAAGGGCTGCCCGGACACGACCGCCGCGTCGCGCGTCGGCCGTTCGAGCAGGCCGCGGTCATCACCGGGCCGACGACGCTGCACGCTGCGGACGTCCGCGTCCCCGACCTCCGCGGCGGCTTCAGCCACCTCATCGCGGCGCTGACCGCCGAGGGCGAGTCGCGGATCTCCAACGTCGGCATCATCAGCCGGGGCTACGAGCACTTCATCCCGAAGCTCCGCAAGCTCGGCGCCGACTTCGACTTCGCCGGCTGAGCGTCGTGGCTGCTTCAGGTGACGGCCTGGAGGCGCGGCGCGCGTCCGCCTCGCAGGTCTCGACCGGTCTGCCCAACCCCGGGCGGCGCTGGCGCCGCGGTGAGCTGAACACCGCGTTCCGCATCACCGCGTCCGTCGTGATCCCGGTCTTCCGGTTCTCCGCGCGGTACCACTGGCACGGGCCGAAGCGTCTGCCCGAGGGCGGCGCGTTCGTCCTAGCGCCGAACCACTTCACGAACATCGACCCGCTCGTGGTGGGGACCGCCGTCTGGCTGTCCCGCCGGGCGCCGCGGTTCCTCGCGAAGGCGTCGCTGTTCAACGTCCCCGTGTTCGGCAAGCTCATGGCCGGCATGGGGCAGATCCCCGTCGAACGTTCCGGTCGCACGCGCCTCAGCGACCCGCTCGGCGGCGGCAGGTCCGTCATCGAGCAGGGTGGCGCGATCATCGTCTACCCCGAGGGCACCCTGACCCGCGATCCGGACCTCTGGCCGATGCGCGGCAAGACCGGTGCCGTCCGGATCGCGCTCGAGAACGACGTGCCGCTCATCCCGATGGCCCATTGGGGCACGCAGGGCATCATGGCGCGCTACGGCAAGAAGCTGAAGCTCTTCCCGCCGACCCGCGTCGACGTCATCGTCGGCGACCCCGTCGACCTGTCCGCCTACCGCGGACGGCCCATCGACCAGCAGATGCTCGTCGAGGCGACCGGCATCGTCATGCAGCGCATCACCGAGCTGCTCGAGGAACTCCGCGGCGAGACGGCCCCGGCCACGCGCTGGGACCCGGCCGCGAACAACCAGAAGGAGACCGGCAAGTTTGAGTGACCACGGAACGGGCCTCCGCCCGCACGAGGACCACCCGGACCCCGTCGTCGCCGCTCCCGGTGCCGTCGACACCGCCGCGATCCGCGTCGTCATGCAGACGACCGACAAGCCACGGGTGGCCGTGATCGGCGCCGGCAGCTGGGGGACCACGTTCGCGAAGGTGCTCGCCGAGGGCGGGGCGGACACCGTCGTGTGGGCACGCCGACCCGAGGTGGCGCGCGAGATCACCGAGACGAAGCGGAACTCCGAGTACCTGCCGGGCATCAACCTGCCGCGGACGCTCACCGCGTCGACGTCGCTGTCCGCCGTGCTCGACGGCGCACAGCAGGTGTACGTGTCGGTGCCGTCGCAGTCGCTCCGCTCGAACCTCGCCGCGATCGCCTCCCTCCTGCCCGAGGACGTCCCGGTCGTCAGCCTCATGAAGGGCGTCGAGAAGGCGACGGGCCTCCGGATGAGCGAGGTCCTGCACGAGGGCCTCGGGATCGACCGCGAGCGCATCGCGGTGGCCAGCGGACCGAACCTCGCGCTCGAGATCGCACGGCGGCAGCCGACCGCGGCCGTCGTCTCGTCGACGTCGCTCGACACCGCCACCGCGGTCGCGACCGTCGCCACGAACCCGTACTTCCGGTCGTTCACCAACACCGACGTGATCGGTACCGAGTTCGGCGGTGTGCTGAAGAACCTCATCGCGGTCGCCATCGGCATCGGGACGGCGGGGCTACGGCGAGAACACGAAGG
>NZ_BACW01000588.1:0-5002 GCF_000333315.1 Curtobacterium sp. B8 | reverse complement strand
CCTCCCGTCCGCCCTCCGGCGCGATCGGCGATCGCCGATCGATCGGAACGCGGGAGTCGAGTTGTGCAGAGTGCACGAGTTCACATGCCCTTCACGACATTCTGCCCGTTCTGTGGATCCGTACCGCTCACTACCGTTGCCCCAACCCGGTCGCCCCGACCGGCTCCCCATCCCCCAGGAGCATCCCGATGGCCAGTGCAGCGTCAGCACCACCAGCCCCGTCCGTCGTCGTCGACGACTACTCCCTGTCCCGTGTCCCCCGCTCGGCCCGCTACGGCTGGTTCCAGGTCGCCGTCCAGCGCTTCGGCCAGATCTCCGCGCTCTCCCAGTTCCTGCTCGGCGCCACGCTCGGCTTCGGCATGGGCTTCTGGCAGGCCTTCTGGGCGATCACGCTCGGCGCGGTGATCCTCGAGGTCGTGTCCGTCTTCGTCGGCGTCATCGGCATGCGGGAGGGACTCAACACCTCGGTCATCGCGCGCTGGACCGGGTTCGGCAAGGCCGGGTCGGCGCTCGTCGGGCTCGCGATCGGCCTCAGCCTGATCGGGTGGTTCGGCATCCAGTCCGGGGTGTCCGCGGCCGGGCTCGTGTCGATCCTGCCGATCCTCCCGGCATGGGCGTGGTCGCTCGTGTTCGGCCTGGTCGTGACCGCGATCGTGCTGCGCGGGTTCCACTCGATGCAGTGGCTGGCGAACGTCACGGTGCCGCTCTTCCTCGTGCTGGTCGGCTGGGCCGTCGTCGTCGAGCTGAGCCAGCACTCGATCGCCGAGCTCGTCGCCAAGGCCCCGGCCGGTCCCCAGCTGAGCTTCGTCGCGGGCACCACGCTCGTCGCCGGCGGCTTCATCGTCGGCGCGGTCATCACGCCCGACATGACCCGCTTCAACCGCTCGGTCGGCGACGTCGTCAAGCAGACCGCGCTCGGCGTCACGCTCGGCGAGTACGCCATCGGCCTGGCCGGCGTCCTGCTGGCACACGCGGTCGGGTCCTCGGACATCACCCGGGTCATCACGTCGAGCGTCGGTTGGGTCGGCATCCTCGTGATCCTGCTCGGCACGTTCAAGATCAACGACTGGAACATCTACAGCTCGAGCCTCGGCGTCACGAACTTCATCGATGTCGTGTTCGGCCGCAAGGTGAACCGGGGCGTCGTCACGCTCGTGCTCGGTGTCGTCGGGTCGGTGCTCGCCGCGGTCGGGTTCCTCGACGCGTTCACGCCGTTCCTCATCGTGCTCGGCGTCGTGTTCCCGCCGATCGCCGGCATCATGGTCGCCGAGTACTTCGTCGTGAAGCGCTGGCGCCGCGAGCTGAGCGAGAGCGAGTCGCTCCCGGCCACGAGCCCGACCTGGGTCCCCGCGACCCTCGTCATCTGGGCGATCGCCGCGGTCGTCGGGTACTTCGTCACCGTCGGCATCCCGTCGATCAACTCGGTCGTGGTCGCCTTCGTGCTGTACGTGGTCGCCGGCAAGGCCGGCTGGGTCCGCGGACTCGGCGTCAGCCGCACGGAGCAGCCCGCCGACACCGCCCCGGCAGCCGCCCCCGCCCCCGCCACCGCGCCCGCCGCGCAGTAGCCGCCAGACCGGCGGACGGGTCCCCCTCCCGGCCGCCACCCCCGGCCGGTCGTCCCGCCGCCACCTGATCCGGTGGCGGGGCGGCCGGTCCCCCGGCAGGGACCGGCACCCCGGACACCACCGCCCCGCCCCGGACACCCCCGCTCCGCCCCGAGCATCCCCGCACCACCGGAAGGAACCCCCATGCGCATCGGCATCGACGTCGGCGGCACCAACACCGACGCCGTCCTCATGGACGGCAGCACGGTCGCCGCCGCCGTGAAACGGTCCACGAGCCAGGACGTCACCTCCGGCATCGTCGCGGCGCTCGCCGGCCTCCGCGAGCAGCGCGACTTCGGGTCGGCCGACGTCGACGGGGTCATGATCGGCACCACGCACTTCATCAACGCCCTCATCGAGGCGCGCGGCCTCGCACCGACCGCGGCCGTGCGGCTCGGCCTGCCCGCCACGGCCTCGCTGCCGCCGTTCACGGACTGGCCAGCACACCTCGTCGGAGCCGTGCAGGCCCGCGCGTTCCTCGCACACGGCGGACACGAGTTCGACGGCCGCGTGATCTCCGAGCTGGACCCCGACGAGCTGAAGCGCCACGCCGCGGCCATCGCCGCGGCGGGCATCCGCTCCGTGGCGATCTCGTCGGTGTTCTCGCCGATCAACGACGAGTTCGAGCAGCGCGCCCAGGAGATCCTCGCCGCCGAGCTCGGTCCGGACGTGGCGTTCTCCCTGTCGAGCGAGATCGGCCGGATCGGACTCCTCGAGCGGGAGAACGCGACGATCATCAACGCTGCGCTCCGGGAGCTCGCGGACGGCATCGTCGACGGCCTGTCCGCGTCGGTGTCGTCGAGCGGCATCGAGGCCCCGCTCTTCCTCAGCCAGAACGACGGCACGCTGATGGACGTCGAGTACGCCCGCCGCTACCCGGTCGCCACCTTCGCCTCCGGCCCGACCAACTCGATGCGCGGCGCGGCCGTGCTGTCCGGGTTCGACACCTGCGCGGTCGTCGACGTCGGCGGCACCACGAGCGACGTCGGCGTCCTGACCGGCGGCTTCCCGCGGGAGGCGACCGGCGAGGTGGCCGTCGCCGGCATCCGCACGAACTTCCGCATGCCCGACGTGCTGTCGATCGGCATCGGCGGCGGTTCCCGCATCCGCGAGGACGGCGCACTCGTGGGACCGGACTCCGTCGGGTACCGCCTCACCCAGGAGGGGCTGGTCTTCGGCGGCGACACCCTCACCGCCACCGACGTCGCCGTGCGCGGCGGGCGCGGGGTGATCGGCGACGCCTCCCGGGTCCGGGGCGTCCCCGCGGAGGTCGCCGAGCGTGCCCTCGCGGTGATCGCGGACCGCGTCGCGGACGTCGTGGAGCGGATGCGGACGTCGTCGGCCCCGCTGCCGGTCGTCGCGGTCGGCGGCGGGTCGGTGCTGCTGCCCGACGAACTGCCCGGGCTCGGCACAGTCCACCGCCCCGAGCACTACTCCGTCGCGAACGCCATCGGCGCCGCGATCGCGCAGGTCTCTGGCGAGGTCGACAAGGTCTACGCCATCAGCGACGGCAAGCGGGCGAGCGTCGTCGACGAGGCCCGGCAGGAGGCCGTCGACCGTGCGGTCGCCGCCGGGGCAGACCCGTCGAGCGTCGCGATCGTCGACTTCGACGAGGTCCCGATCCCGTACCTGCCCGGCAACGCGACCCGCATCCGCGCGAAGGCCGTGGGCGACCTCGCGCTTCGGGCGCTGGTCCGATGAGCACGACCGAGGCCGCCCCGATCGTGGGAACACGCCGCCGCCCTCACGGAGATCGGCCGGACTGCTCGGCCCTGGCGCGCGGCGCCGCGATCCTCGGCACGGGTGGGGGGGCGACCCCTACATCGGCCGCTGCTCGCGAAGCCCGCTGTCCGCGAGCACGGGCCCGTCCCGGTCGTCGCGGTCGAGGACCTGCCCGACGACGCGGTCGTGCTCAACGTCGCGATGATCGGCGCTCCCACGGTGATGGTCGAGAAGCTGCCCTCCGCCGGCCAGTTCGCCGAGGCGATCCGGAGCCTCGCGACGCACCTCGGGGTCACCCCGACGCACATCGCCTGCATCGAGGTCGGCGGCGTCAACTCCACCAGCCCGATCGTGGCCGCGGCCGAGCTCGGACTGCCCGTCATCGACGCCGACGCGATGGGCCGCGCCTTCCCCGAGGTCCAGATGGTCCTCCCGACCCTGTCCGGGATCAGCGCGACGCCGATGGCGCTCGCCGACGAGAAGGGCAACACCGCCGTCTTCGACACCGTCGACAACCGCTGGGCCGAGCGGCTCGCCCGGACCGCGACCGTCGAGATGGGCTGCTCGGCGATCACCGCGCAGTACGCGATGTCCGGCGCGCAGGTCAAGGAGTCGTACGTGCGCGGCAGCCTCTCGCGCTGCGTCGAGCTGGGTGAGGCCTTGGCCGACGCCCGCGCCGCCAACGAGGACCCGGTCGCCGCCGTCGCGGCGGTCCTCGGCGGCGACGTCGTCTTCGAGGGCAAGGTCGCCGACGTCGAACGGAAGACCGCGACCGGCTTCGCGCGCGGGACCGCCCGGATCGTGGGGTCGGGACCCGACACCGGCCTGGAGGCACGGCTCCGGTTCCAGAACGAGCACCTGCTGGTCGAGGTGGCCGGCTCGGTGCGCACCACGACCCCGGACCTCGTCGTCACGCTGGACGCCGAGACCGGCGAGCCGATCACCACCGAAGGACTCCGGTTCGGCGCACGCATCCGCGTCGTCACCGCGCCGGCCGACGAGCGGTGGCACTCCGCCGGCGGCCTCGGCCTGGCCGGCCCGACCTACTTCGGCTACGACACACCGGCGGTGCGCCACGACGGCACCGTCAGCGAAGGAGCGACCCGATGAGCTGGACCATCGACGTGGACGACCTGCCCGACCTCGCCCGCGGCGCCGCGCTGCTCGGCACCGGTGGCGGCGGCGACCCGACCATCGGGATGCTGCTCGTGAAGGCGGCGATCGAGGAGCACGGGCCGGTCACGATCCTCGACCCGTCCGAGCTCGACGACGACGCGCTCGTCATCCCGACCGCCCAGATGGGGGCACCGACGGTCGTGCTCGAGCGGATCCCCGCCGGGCCGGAACCCCTCGGCGCGCTCCGGCGGCTCGAACAGCACCTGGGCCGGACCGCGACGGCGACCATGCCGATCGAGTGCGGAGGCATCAACTCGATGATCCCGCTGCTCGTCGGCGCCACCGGCGGGCTGCCCGTCGTCGACGCGGACGGCATGGGCCGGGCGTTCCCGGAGCTCCAGATGGAGACGTTCTCGGTGTACGGGGTGCCCGGCTCCCCGCTCGCGATCAGCGACGAGAACGGGCACGGTGTCGTCATCGACACCGGCCACGACAACCGGCAGATGGAGTGGCTCGCACGCGGTGTCACGATCCGGCTCGGCGGTGTCGCCACATCGCCG
>NZ_BACW01000589.1:0-3074 GCF_000333315.1 Curtobacterium sp. B8 | reverse complement strand
AGCACCGACGCGGACCTCGACACGTTCGTCCACTTCGGTCGGGACGACCTCCTGGCGTACGCACCGATCACCAGCCGTTCCGTCGATTCGGGGATGACGGTCCGGGAACTCATCGATGCGCCCCTGCGGTTCAGCGACAACACGGCAGCGAACCTGCTCGTGGAACGGCTCGGGGGACCGGCCCGGGTCGAGGAGTACCTCCGGAGCATCGGCGATCGGACCACCACCGTGGACCGGGTGGAGCCCGACCTCAACGCCGCCACCCCGGGTGACCCGCGCGACACGGCGACTCCGGAGCAGTTCGCGGTCGACCTTCGCCGCGTCGTGCTCGGCACCGTCCTCGGGCGGTCCGACCGGACCCTCCTGCGGGACACGATGCTGGACAACACGACGGGTGCGGCGACGGTCCGCGCGGGCGTCGACAGTGCATGGCCGGTCGCGGACAAGACCGGTACCGGCGAGTTCGGCGTCCGGAACGACATCGCCGTCGTCTACCCGGCCGGTCGCGCTCCGATCGTGGTGGTCGTCATGACGCGGAAGGACACGCCCCACGCCGCGACGGACGATGCGCTCGTCGCGGCGGCCACCCGGACCGCGGTGGGGGCGCTCCTGTGACCGTGCCTCACGTCGCGTCGTGGTCCTGCGACAGGACGGCGGCCACGGCGAGCCGGAGCGTGCTGGTCTCGAAGGACAGCCGGGTCCGGGCTCCGGGCAGCGCGCGCTCCACGGAGAGCCCGTTCACGACGGAGTGCAGGAACCGGGCGCACGCTTCGACCTCTCCGGCTGTCCCGACGCCTTCGTCCTGCAATGCCTCCAGCCACCGTTCGAGCCGGCGGATCCCGAGGCGCTCGAGCGAGAGGAACGCCGCAGCGGATGTCTCCGGCGCCGGCGGAGCGATGTAGGCGTCGTGCAGGGCTGTCCAGTTCTGCCGTGCTGCAGCGCCGTGTCCACCGCTCGCGAGGATGAGCTGGAGGCAGGCCTCGAGGCGCTCCGCCGGGCTCTTCGAGATGTCGGCGATCGGGTCGTCCGGGATCTCGAGTGTCTGCAGGCCGGCGACGACCGTGTCGAGCAGCTCCTGTTGCGTCGGGAAGAAGTGCCGGAGCGATCCGGTGCTCACCCCGGCACGTGCGGCGACCGCGCGGACGCTGAGTCGTGCCGTGGGGTTCTCACCGAGCATCGTCGCCGCGGCGACCAGGATCCGCGATCTCGTGTCCGAGGTTGTCGGTTCGTCCATGACGGCAATCCTCCCAGAACAGTGTCACGCTGTGCTAGCGTGCCATCCACACTAGTACAACGTACTAGTTCGACGTACTAGCAAACGGCTCGTCCTGAGCCTGATCCTGCAGGAGTGAGCACGGTGGACCGACACGAAGAACCCGCCCGAGGGGCGACCGACGTCGCTCTGGGGAGCGCATCGAGGAGACCCGTGGCGACGGCCTGGCGGCGGCCCGTCGAGATCGTCCGCGAGAACTCGCGCGTCCACCTCGTCCTCAACGCGGCGACCTACGGCCTCCTCCTGGTCGGCTTCGCGCTCGGGATGCTGTTCCCCGGACTCAGCCAGGCTCGGGCGACCGCACTCGAGGACGACGGGACAGCGGCGCTCGTCGGTGCGGTGTTCCGTCAGCCCGCGCTGTTCGCCCTGGTGATCCTCGCTGTGAACGTCTTCCGGCTCAGCCTGCTCACCATCGTCCTCCCGTCGTTGGTCGTCCCGTTCGCGGGCCTGGTGACGTTCGGCTGCTGGCTCGTCCAGACCGGCATCACCCTCGTACCCGGCACGGCAGAGGGATGGGTGGCGCTCATCCCGCACGCACTGACCGTCCTGATCGAGCTGCAGGCGTACATCACCGTGGCGCTCGGTGTCTTCCTCGTCGGCAAGCACTGGACCCGACCAGGGACAGCCGGCGTCGAACGGCGACGCGACGGGTACCTGGCGGGCCTGCGGAAGCTCGGACGACTCAGCGTGCCGGCTCTGGTGCTCTTGGTCCTCGGAGCGGTGTGGGAGGCGTACTCCTTGCGGTACCTCGTCCACCCGCTGGGTCAGTGGCTTGCATGAGGAGGCCGCGGCCGCCTCGGTGCACAGTGGCCTCATGAACGATGACGCTTCCGTCCGCCTCCTCGGCACCCCGTGGGGCGACACCTCCCGCCGCGGCCGTCCCTACGCCAAGGATCCCTCCGTCATCCGGTTCGGCGGCCGGTACCTCCTGTACTGCTCCCTCCCGTCGGCGAGTGACGACGATCCCGAGGGCTGGTCGGTGGGCGTCGCGGAGAGTGACGACCTCGTCTCGTGGCGCACGGTCGCCGTGCTGCCGCCGTTCGGTGAGTACGACCGCAGTGGTGCGGCGGCGCCGGGCGCGGTGGTGATCGACGGCCGGGTGCACCTCTTCTTCCAGACGTACGGCCGTGGCCGTGCGGACTCGATCTGCCACGCGGTGAGCGACGACGGCCTGACGTTCGCCCCGAACCCGCAGAACCCGGTGTTCCGGCCGTCGGGCGACTGGACCTGCGGCCGGGCGATCGACGCGGACCTCGTCGTCGCGGGGGAGTGGCTGCTGCTGGGGTGGGTGACGCGGGACCCGACGATGACGACGCAGCTGTTCGGGACCTCGCGGGCACGCATCGGCAGCGCGTACGGCCCGGACGACTGGGAGCAGTTGTCCGTCGACGGCCCGGCACTCGCCCCGGAACTGCCGTGGGAGCAGGACTGCATCGAAGCGCCGGCGCTGCGGTGGGACGGCGAGCGGTTCACGGTGTTCTACGCGGGCGCGTACAACAACGCGCCGCAGCAGATCGGGTGGGCGACGAGCCCGGACGGCCGCACGTGGACCCGCGGATCGGACGTGCCGCTGCTGCCAGCAGGACCCGAGGGCAGCTGGAACCACTCGGAGTCCGGGCACCCGGGGTACCTCCGGGACGAGGACGGCCGCGAGTACCTCTTCTTCCAGGGCAACCCGGACGACGGGCACACGTGGTTGATCGCGGCGACGGAGCTCACGTTCATCGACGGGGTGCCGGCGGTCACGAGCGACTGAGCCGGGGAGACGGACGCTCCGCTGGGGCAACCGTCGGACGGGAGG
>NZ_BACW01000590.1:0-3049 GCF_000333315.1 Curtobacterium sp. B8 | reverse complement strand
GCCCGCGGCGCTGCTCGCGCTCGTCCTCGGCCTCGTGCTCGTCGGACGCCGGCACCTCGGCGACCCGGTCCGTGTCGGCCTCGTGCTCTGGGGCGGGTGGCTCGTCGTCACCGGACTCGTCTTCTCGTACATGTCCGGCACGATCCACCCGTACTACACGGTCGCCCTCGCCCCGGCGATCGCGGGTCTCGTCGGCACCGGCGGCGCCCTGATGTGGAGCGAGCGAGGGCGCGTCACCGCACGGCTCGGCCTCGCGGGCATGATCGGCATCACCGCCTCCTGGGGCTTCTGCCTCCTGAACGAGCGGTGGAACCCGGGGCGTCGCTCTTCCTCGACAACGGCTCGACCGTCGCGGCCTTCGCGCACGCACTACCGGTCGACGCCGAGCTCACCGTCACCACGACCAGCGTCGGGGTCGTCACGGACATGGCCGACCGTGACGACGTCCGACTCGTCATGCTCGGCGGTGAGTACCGGGCGCTGAGCAACGGGTTCGTCGGGCCGCTGACCGAGGCAGCGCTCGAGTACCTGACGTTCGACGCGGTGTACCTCGGGGCCGACGCGGTGTCGCCGGAGCGCGGGATCTGCGAAGCGGACCTCGGTCAGATCCGTCTGAAGGAACTCATCGCTCGTCGTGCGGCGGCGGTGTACGTCCTCGCGGACTCCTCGAAGCTCGCGCGCTCGGAGTTCCACGCGTGGACACGGCTCGGCGGAGCCTGGACCCTCGTCACGGACGACGGCATCGCACCGGAGCTCGTCGAGCAGTTCACGACGGCGGGCGTCGACGTGGTGACGGCCTGAGGGCGCGTCGTCCGCGCCGCCACCCCACGGTTCGTCGACTCCGGTCGGGGCCGTGCGCGTCTGACACGATCCGCGTCATCGCGGTCAGCGCGACGTGCCCCGGCGGCGACCGCTGTCACGCGGATGGCCCGCTGATGCTCGTCCACGCCCGGTGCAGGAGCGGATCCAGCGACGACGCGCCGATCGCCGATCGGCTCCTGGACACCTCCGTCATGCCCGCCAGGACGGATGCGGTCAGTCGCCGACGCTCCCGGGTGTTCCACGGCACCGAAGTGTCCTCCGTCGGGCAGACGGGTGAAGCGGTCCGGGCAGCAGCCTGTCGGCTGGTTCGGTCCTCACGCACGAACCGGCGGCAGATCGTCCCGCAGCCGGTCGTGCAGGTCCCGGGCGGTGGCTCCGAGGGCAGCCTCAGCCGCTGGTTGCGCCGTGGCCGGCACGCTCGAACTGCTCAGCGCCACGACGACGAAGCGACCGCCGTCGGCGTGCTCGACGACCCCGATCTCGTGCCGCAGGTTCAGGAGCGTCCCGGTCTTGGACGACCACATCGAGGCATCCGAGCTGAAGTCGGGCGCGAGTCGGTGCCGGATCACGTTGCCGCGCAGGTGCTCTCGGAGTCGCGCCGCGACCCGCGGTCGAACGCCACGTCCGAGCCAGATCGCCGTCAGCAGGTCCGCCCACGCGCGTGCCGAGCCGACGTTCGTCCGCGCGACGTCGAGTTGTCGGACCGGGTGACCGTCTGCCGGGGTGGATCCGCGGATCGCGAGCGTGAGCGCGAGGTTCGCTTCGTCGGGCGCGAACCGTTCGAGGGGCGTGTCGGAGAGCTCGCCGAACCCGTGGCGGACGGCGATCCCGTCGATGCGCAGGGCCTCGAGGTCAGCAGACACCGCGCCGGTCGGCAGGGTCCCCAGCAGCGCGTCGGCAGCACTGTTGTCGCTGATCGTCAGGGCGAGCGCGACGAGGTCGTCGAGCGCGATGGTCGACGGATGACGGAACCGTGCCGTTCCCGGGGTGCCGTCGAGCGGGTCGCCGGCCGCGAGGGTGACGGGGTGTGCGCCGTCGAGGAGGCCGTCCTCAACACGGTTCAGGACGGCGAGGGCGATCGGGAGCTTGGCGAGGGACGCGGCGGGGAGGGGGCGCTCGGGGTCGATGCTGAGTTCTCGTCCGGTCGCGAGGTCACGCACCAGCAGCGAAGCCCGGAGGCCGGCCTCGTCCAGCCGGCCACGGATGTCGGCGAGGAAGCGTTCAGACGACATCCGGTACTCCGAGTGCGACCGCGAGTTCGTCCGCCACCGCAGCTTCGATGCGTCGAGCGTCCTGCGGGCTCTCGGCCGCGAGGGCGTACCCCCGCACCAAGCGCAGGTCGACGATCGCGCGCCAGTGCAGGCCCAAACTCGTCGCCTCGGCTTCGGAACAGAGCAGCAGGTCGCCGTCTCCGAGCACCGATGCGAGGGACGAGGTCAGCGACGTGTCTGTCGGGAGCTGCGACGGTGCCAGGCCGGCGACCTCGCCTGCTCTCCCGAGTGGGTCGCGGACGTGCGCGACGCTGTCCTCCGGACCCGTCCGGAGTCGGTTGCCCGCGTCGTCGTCGTGACCGCGACCACCACGGCGTCGGCGGAGCGCTTCGATCCGGAACGGTCGGTCGGTGGCTCGTCGGCCGGCGACCCCGAGTGGGACGTGCCAGCGAGCTGCGTCGGCCGGGACCGCGAGCAGAGCAACCCGCACGGCTCCCGTGGTCGTCAGCTCGACCCGTCGGCTCGGGTTCTCCCGGCGCAGGTCGAGGTGGCAACCTGCACTGCGTGCTGTTGCTTCGAGGACGGCGAGGTCCCGGAGCGCGCAGGTCTCGGGGACGGCGACACTCACGGGGTCGCTGCGAGCGCGGTCCGCACTGACTTCCAGCTCGTCGGCGAGCTGCACCAGTCGACGCGCGGTCGGGACGAGTGTCCGTCCGAAGGGGGTGAGGACCGCGGCGCGAGCGTTCCGTTCGAGGAGCGGGGCACCGAGGTGGTGCTCGAGCGCAGCGACTCGTCGACTGGCGACTGACTGCGCGATGCCGAGTGCTCCAGCAGCGCGCGTCACGCCGCCACGTTCGCTGACCTCGACGAGCACTCGGCAGGCAGCGACGACGTCCACGGCGGCAGCCTATGCCATGCCGAACGCGCATGGGACCGCTCGATTCTGGTCTTCGACAGCATGGACTCGTCCGGCGACGCTGGTCCGATGCGACTCCACTCCAAGAATCCTCACGGGC
>NZ_BACW01000591.1:0-4586 GCF_000333315.1 Curtobacterium sp. B8 | reverse complement strand
CAGCGTCTCCTGGTTCACCCGGACGATCTCGTCGACGGTCGCCCGATCGGCGGTCGTGCGGAACCGGTGCCCGGAGGCAGCCGCGATGTCCACCGCAGCCGACACGGCGGACTCGTCGACCAGGGTGGCGTCGTAGGGCCTGCGCGAGGTGCGGCGCGCCGTGAACCCGGCCAAGGCCTCCCGGTCGTCCGCGGTGACCGCGTGCGGACGCAACGCGACCCGTCCCAGCCGGTGCAGGTGGTCCGCCGGGTCGCGGTCGAGCCGCGTGAAGTCCATCTCGGCGTGGTCGAGGGTCTCGGTCACGGCGAATCCGTGCGCCCTCGCGACCACGTCGAGCCCGGCGAGGAACACCCCGGCGCAGACGTGGCCGAACGGGATGCCGAACGACTCGGCCGGCAGCCCCCGCCGCAGGTCGTAGTACACGGTCGCCGTCCGGTCGTCCTCGACGCGGAGCACGATCGGCTGCGAGTTGTGCGGTGACGGGTAGTGCCGGGCGTCCTCGACGATGCCGGTCCACGGTGATGCCATCGTTCCCCCTCGGTGGTCGTGCGCCGATGCTACCCATGCCCGCTGACGCGCATGCCCGCGGCGACATGCACCCTGCCGCCGGAGCGCAGCGACCTGCACCCTGCCGCCGGAGCGCAGCGACACGCACCCTGCCGCCGGAGCGCAGCGACCACGGCGGAGCGCCCGCCCGACCGGCGCGTACCCTGTCGGCATGACCGTGATCCGGACGGGGACGGACCTCACCGCCGTCGACGACGTCGTCCGCGGCATCGCGACGCACGGCGAGCGCTACCTCGCACGCATCTTCACCGACCGCGAGCGCGCCGACAGCGGGGACGACCCCGAGCGACTCGCAGCACGGTTCGCGGGCAAGGAGGCCGTCGTCAAGCTCCTGCGCCCGTCCCGCGCCGACCCCCTGCCCCTCCGGGACGTCGCCGTCGTGCTCGACGAGGACGGCGCACCCACCGTGGAACTGACCGGCGCAGCGGCGGCGCTCGCCGAGGCGATCGGCTGCGGCCCGGTCTCGGTGTCCCTGTCCCACGAACGCGGCCTGGCGGTCGCCACCGCCGTCGCGCTCGCCGAACGCTGAGGCCGACGGGCCGCGCGGTCACGGAGCGGCCACGGTCCCGCAGGACGGTCGTGCGGTTCCCCGCAACCGGGAGGCGGCTTTCCGGGGAGCCGTCCTCATTACGGTTGCCGTCATGGACCAGGACCAGCAGACCCGCGCGACCGCCGTCGCGCTCGCCGACCCGACGACCGAACACGCCGTCCGCCGTGCGCTCGCCGACCACGGGCACCTCTCCGTCGACGCCTGGGACGTCGCCTCGATCGCGGACCTCTACGCACTCGGGCTGACGTCGCACGCCACCGTCAACGTGATGCTCGCGGTGGAGGACGAACTCGACGTCGAGTTCCCGGACGCCGTGCTGAACCGGTCGACCTTCGCGACGGTCGAGTCGATCGTGCACGCCGCCGGTACGGCGTCGTGACCATCCTCGACGCCGCGCCGCCGACCGCGCCCGTCCCCGTCGTCGCGCCGGCCGGCCCGACCCGGCGCGGGCGACGCGCGGCAGCGGGAGCGGGAGCGGGAGCGGCCACAGCGACGACCGGTCCGGCGACGACCGCCGTCACCCGCGGCGGCACCCCCACCGCAGCGACCGGCACCGCCGCCAGCGGCAGCAGCACCGCGTCCACCGGCACCGCGGCCGCCGGCACGGACCCCCGCGGCCGCTTCGCCGCGCGGACCGCCCTCGTCGCCGACGTCGCCCGCCACGTCGCCGACGAGGTCGACCGCGACGCCAGGCCCCCGCGCGAGGCGATCGCCGCCATGCGCGAGCACGGACTCCTGGCCGCCGCGGTCCCGACGGAGCTCGGCGGCGAGGGGGCGACCCTCGCCGAGCTGTCCGTCATCGCGACCGAGCTCGGCCGCGCGTGCGCCGCCACCGCGATGGTCTTCGCGATGCACCAGGGCCAGGCGATGGCGCTCTGGCGGCACGGTGGTGACGGTGCCGGCGTGACGGAGCTCGTCGCCGGGGTCCGCGACGGCGCGCTGCTCGCGTCCTCCACGACCGAGCGCGGCATCGGCGGCGACGCCCGTCGCAGCACCTGCGCGCTCGAGCCGGACGCCGCGGGCCGGATCCGTCTCCGCAAGGACGCGCCGGTCATCTCCTACGCGACCGAGGCCGACGCGATCCTCGTCACCGCACGCCGCTCGGTCGACGCGGCCGCCTCGGACCAGCGCGTCGTCGTCTGCCTGCCCGAGCACACGACGCTCACGCAGACCTCGACGTGGGACACCCTGGGCCTCCGGGGCACTTGCAGCAACGGCTGGCTGCTGGACGCGGAGACCACGGCCGACCACGTCCTCCGCGACGACTACGCCACGGTCAGCGCCCGGACCGTCCTGCCGGTCTCGCACGTCCTCTGGGCGTCGGTGTGGCTCGGGATCGCGGCCGACGCCGCGGACCGCGCCCGTGCCGCCGTCCGCAAGCAGGCCCGCGCCGCCGTGGGGACCACCCCGCCCGGTGCACTCCGGCTGGCCGAGCTGCTCGTCGAGCTGCAGGCGCTGGCCGACTCCGTCCGGCACGCCGCGGAACGGTTCGACGTCGTGGCCGAGGACGCCGACGTCCTCGACTCCACGGCGTTCGCCCTGTCCGCGAACGCCCTCAAGATCGGTGCGTCCGAACGCGTCACCGACCTCGTCACCCGGTCCCTGCGCATCGTGGGCATCGCCGGGTACGCCACGAGCGGTCCCTCGAGCATCGCCCGACACCTCCGAGACGCCCACGGTGCCGCCGTCATGGTGAGCAACGACCGTCTCCTGCACAACGACGCCGGCATGGCGCTCATGACGGGAGCACTCCTGTGACCATCCACCTCGACACCGAACGCACGACGCTCGACGCCGCACGAGCTGCCCTCCGCGGACGCCTGCTCGCGGACGGGGTCCTCATCGACCTCGGCTCCCCTGGGCTCTACGGCCGGACCGGCGTGTTCGAGCGCGTGTACGGCGCGGTCGACGCCGCCGCCGTCCGCAGCCAGTCCGACCTCGACGCCGAGGTCCTGCGGTTCCCCCCGGTCGAGCCCCTCACGGCGTTCGAACGGACCGACTACATCGCCTCCTTCCCGGACCTTGCCGCGTCGATCTCCGGGTTCACGGGGGACGACCGGACGCACCGGGCGCTCCTCGCCGCCCGCGAGCGCGGGGAGCGCTGGGAGGGCTTCCTCGAACCCGCGGACCTCATGCTGACGCCGGCCGTCTGCCACCCGGTCTACGGCCTCGTCGGTGACGTCGTCCACGCGGGCGGCCGCTTCTTCGACATCGTCGGCGACTCGTTCCGCCGTGAACCGTCCCTCGACCCGATGCGGCTCCAGGCGTTCCACATGCACGAGTTCGTGCACATCGGCACGCCGGAGTCCGCGAAGGCGCACCGCGACGGACGCATCCCGGTGATGCGCGCGCTGCTCGAGTCGTTCGGGCTCGAGATCGACGTCGTGCCCGCCAACGACCCGTTCTTCGGGCGCGTCGGGCAGATGCTCGCCCGCAACCAGGTCGAGCAGGCGCTCAAGTTCGAGTTCGTCACCCCGGTGTACGGGCCCGACCACGAGGCCACGGCCATCAGCTCCGCCAACCTGCACGAGGACCACTTCGGCACGGCGTTCGGCATCCGCAGCGCCGACGGCGGCGTCGCGCACAGCGCGTGCATCGCCTTCGGCCTGGAGCGCATCACGATCGCGCTCTTCGCCGCGCACGGCACCGACCCCGACGCGTGGCCGACCGCGGTCCGCTCGGCACTGGCGCTGTGACCACCCTGCACGGCTGGTCGGGATCGCCCGCCCTCCGGGTGGCCGTGCACCTGCCGCCCGCCGCGCGGGCCGGGGTGGTCATCGTGCCGCCCCTCGGCCAGGAGGGCGTCATCGCGTACCGCACGCTGCGCCTGCTGGCGGACCGCCTGGAGGCCCGTGGCGTGGCATCGGTGCGCTACGACCCGTCTGGACGTGGGGACGCAGCCCCCGACACCGACCCGCACGCACAGGTCCGGTCGGCGGGACACGCGGCCGCGCTGCTGCGCAGCACGGGCGTCCGACGGATCGGTTTCGTCGGGCTCGCGTCGGCTGCGATCGTCGCCGCCGAGGCCGCCGCGGACGACGATGCCCTCGTCGTGTGGGACCCGCCGGCCTCCGGGCGCGCGTGGCTCCGCGGGCAGCGGGCACTCGCCACGATGACGATCGGGTCCGACCGTGTGCTCGACGGCGTCGAGTCCCTGGTCGGGATCGACGTGGACGAGGCCGAGGCCGCCGTCCTCGGCGCCCTCACGTTCACCCCGCGCGCGGCCCCGACCGTCGCCTTCGTCCGCCCCGGCGCCCCGGCTCCGCGGAAGCTCGGGGCCGTCGATCGGATCGAGGTGCACGGCACCGACGAACTGATGGACCGGACGAGCATGCACGCCCGCATCCCGGGTCCGGCGGTCGACGAGGTCGTCGCGTGGATCGACACCTGGGCCCCCGCGGTCGCCGAGACGCCGCGGACGCCGGTGCTAGACGAGGTCCTCGACGTCGACGGCCGGGTGTCCGAGCGC
>NZ_BACW01000592.1:0-11941 GCF_000333315.1 Curtobacterium sp. B8 | reverse complement strand
TCGGACGTTGAGGATCATCGTCTGGCGCTCGTTCCGGCTGATCGCCGCCATCACGCCGAGTGCGACGCCGGCGTACCCCTGGTGCGACGGGTCGGTCTCGCGCTCCTTCGGGTCGAGCGGCTCGTCCTGGGTGCCGCCCTTGGCCTCCGCCATGTACGACGCGCTCCGCCGTTCGACGGTCTCGCGCCAGAGCTCGGCGACCCCGGCACCCGCGGCGCTCGCGCGGTCGTAGAACGCCGACTGGCTCTCGGCGAGGAAGTCCCCGCGCGTCTTCCCGGAGCCGATGATGGAGCGCACGGCGTCGCGGTTGAAGTAGTAGTAGAACAGGTACTCGTTCGGGATCGACCCGAGGGACCGGATCCAGTCGAGGCCGAAGACGTGGCCCTCCTCCATCCCGCCGAGGCGGTCGTCGTCGGCCATCAGCTCGGGCAGCACGTCACGGCCGTCGTACATGACCCGTCGCATCCAGCCGAGGTGGTTCAGCCCGACGTAGTCCATCTGGACGCGGGTGTGGTCGAGTCCGAGCATCCCGGCGACGCGGCGACCGAGGCCGGACGGGGTGTCGCAGATGCCGAGCACGCGGTCCCCGAGGACGGACTGCATCGCCTCGGTGATGATGCCGGCCGGGTTCGTGAAGTTCATGACGTAGGCGTTCGGTGCGAGGTCCTTGATGACCTTCGCCGCCTCGACCATGACCGGGACGGTGCGGATCGCGTAGGCCAGACCGCCGGGACCGGTGGTCTCCTGCCCGAGGACGTTCAGGTCGAGTGCGACGTGCTCGTCGCAGCGGCGTCCTTCGAGCCCCCCGACGCGGAGCGCCGCGAACACGTAGTCACTGCCCTCGACGGCACGGTGCAGGTCGGTGGTCGGTTCGAGGACCGGTGCGTCCGGGAAGTCGGCGGCGAGCTCCGTGAGGATCGCGACCATCGCGTGCAGTCGGACTTCGTCGACGTCGTAGAGCGCGACCCGCTCGACGCGGGGGGAACCGGTGTCGCGGAGCAGTGCCTGGTACACGTACGGCGTGCGGAACCCTCCGCCTCCGAGGATGCAGAGCTTCATGTGGTGATGACCTCTCCGCCGGCGTTCCGGCTGTGGGCGAGTGTGTCGTCGGGTGCGCCGGTCGTGGTGATCAGCACGTCGACGTCGGTGAGGGAACAGAGCCGGAGCGCGCCTGTCCCGGGGAACTTCGCTTCGGAGGCGAGGAGCACGACGCGTTCGGCCGCCGCGATCATCGACTGCTTGATCGGCGCCTCGACCGCCATGTTGTCCACGACGTGACCGTTCGCGCGGACGCCCGTGCACGACAGGAACAGCACGTCCGCGCTGACCTGGTCGAGTGCGGCCTCGGCGAGCGAGCCGACGAGCGTGCGGTAGTTGCGCCGCACGACACCGCCGAGCAGGACGAGCCGGACGGCCTCGTCGTCGCGGAGCACGTCGAAGACGGCGAGGTTCGTCGTGATCACGGTGATGTCGCGCCCGCGGAGCAGCTCGGCGACGAGCGGCGTCGTCGTGCCGATGTCGAGGATGACCACCTGACCGTCCTGCACCATCGCGGCCGCGGCGACGGCCATGCGGTGCTTGAGGTCGTAGTCGCCGGCTGCCTCGAACGGCGCCTCCACCACCTCGTCGTCCTCGGTCGCCCGGGGTTCGTCGCGGGGGACGTCGCGGGCCGTCTGGCGCGGCGCGAGGACGGCGCCACCCCAGGTGCGCACGAGCTCGCCGTTGCGGTCGAGCATCTCGAGGTCACGTCGGATCGTCGCCGCGCTGACCGCGAGCGCGGCGGCGAGCTCCTGCACGGAGGCGGCACCGTCGTCGTGCAACGCCTTGATGATGCGGTTCTGCCGCTCGCGCAGGATCATGCGGCCACTGTAGCGCGACTCGCGCACGATCGTGCAAGAGTGCGCAGAACACCGGGCCGAATCGAGCACACTTAACAAATCTGGTGCAATCGAGTAACGTCACCGCAACACCGATCGCGCAGGCTTGAGCAACCGCGGTCGTCCCCTGATCCGCGACGACGAGGAGCAGCCGTGACCCGTACCGACCCGACGCCGGCCCGAGGAGCGCTGCTCTTCGCGGGCGACGTCTACTGCGACCTCGTGTTCGCGGGGGTGATCGCGCCGGAGCAGGGCGCCGAGGTCTACGCCGACGCCTTCACGGTGACGCCGGGTGGGGTCGCGAACCGCGCGGTCGCGGCCGCACGCGCCGGAGCACCGACCCGGTTGCTCAGCCGCCTCGGCGACGACGTCCTCGGGCGCCACGTGCACCGGGTCCTCACCGAGGAACCGTTCCTCGACACGAGCCTGCTCGAGCTCGTCCCCGGGCACCAGAGCCCGGTGTCCGTGGCACTGACCGGCCCCGAGGACCGGAGCTTCATCACGTACGAGGAGCACCTCGGTCCGCTCGTGGTGCCCGACGACCTCGGCCCGGTGTCCGCGACGCACGTCGGCATCGCGCGACCGCTCCCGGCCTGGGTCGCCGCACTCCGCGCCACCGGCACCACCGTGGTCGGCGGCGTCGGGTGGGACCACACGGGCGAGTGGTCCGGCGACGTGCTCGACCGGCTCGCCGAGATCGACGTCTTCGTCCCGAACGACGTCGAGGCCATGCGCTACACCCGCACCGACACCGCCCTCGACGCGGCGAAGGCCCTCGCCGAGCGCGTCCCGCTCGCCGTCGTCACCCGCGGTGCGGACGGCGTTGTCGCGGTGGACTCGGAGCGCGGCGTCGTCACCGCGAGCACGATCCCCGTCGACGTGGTGGACCCCACGGGCGCCGGTGACGTGTTCGTCGCGGCGTTCATGGCCGGAGCGCACCACGGCTGGGACCTCACCACGCGGCTCCGGTTCGGTGCCGCCTCCGCCGCGTTCGCCGTCACCGGGCTCGGCGGTGCGGCGAGCGCCCCGCACCCCGCGCAGCTCCGCGCGTTCCTGCAGCGGGCCGCTCCCGACGACGACTGGTCGTTCCTCGACCCGGTCACGCTCGCTGGAGCCTGACCCGTCCCGTCCCCTCCCTCGCATCCCTCCCCTCGCATCCCCTCCCTCGCATCCCTTCTCTCGCATCCCTTCCCTCGCATCCCTTCCCTCGCAGAACGGACCACCATGAAGCACTCCAGCAAGGCGACGCTCCTCCTCGGCGTCGCGGCGGCCGTGGCCATCGGCCTGACCGGCTGCACCCCGGGCGGATCGGCTGCCCCGGCCGCGTCCCAGAGCCTCGGACCGGTGTCGAAGGACGTCGGATCGGGCAAGACCACGCTGACCGTGTGGGACCAGAACACCGACACGGGCATCAACGATGCGCAGCAGGAGCTCAACGACGAGTTCGAGAAGGCGCACCCGAACATCACCATCAAGCGGGTGTCGCGGTCCTTCGCCGACCTCAAGACGACGCTCAAGCTCGCGCTCTCCGGCAACAACCCGCCGGACGTCGTCCAGGCGAACCAGGGGTACCCGGACATGGGTGCCTTCGTGAAGGCGGGGTTCCTCCGCCCGGTCGACGACTACGCGAAGCTGTACGGCTGGGACTCGTACTACCCGTCGAGCCTCCTCAAGCTGAACTCGTTCTCGTCGGACGGGAAGACGTGGCAGGGTGACGACCTCTACGGCGTCTCGCAGACCGGCGAACTCGTGGGCCTCTACTACAACAAGGCGGTCCTGCGGAAGGCGGGCATCGACTCGCCCCCGAAGACGGTCGCCGAGCTCAGCGAGGACATGCAGCAGGTCAAGGCGTCGGGCACGCTGCCGCTCAGCTACGGCGACGTCGAGAAGAGCCCGGGCATCCACCTCTACGGGCTCGTGCTCTCCGCCCTCGCCGGGCACGACGCGGTGAACGACCTCGTCGCGGGCAAGTCCGGCAGCTGGACCGGTTCCGACGAGGTGCAGGCCGCGAAGACGATCACGGGCTGGGTCGACAAGGGGTACGTCACCGAGGGCGCCAACGGTGTCTCGCGTGACGACGCCGTCGCCGCGTTCGGGAAGGGCCAGTCCGCCTTCCTCATCACCGGCACCTGGTACCAGGCCACACTCGAGGCGGCCGCCTCGGCGAAGGACATCGGGTTCACCGCCCTCACCCCGGACGGCGCCAGCGGCCCGGTCACGATGGGCGGTGAGGGCCTCGCGTGGGCGATCACGTCGAAGACGGGGAACGCGAACGCCGCCGCCGCGTACATCGACTTCGTCACGAACAAGGACGCCGCGAAGGTGCTCGTCGACAAGGGCAACCTGCCGACCGTCGTGCCGGACGGCGACTCCCCCGCGTCGGGCACGATCGCCGGTGACATCACGAGCGAGTACGAGTCGATCTCGTCGTCGAACAGCATCACGCCGTACCTCGACTACGCGACCCCGACGTTCTACGACACCATCACGGCGGCGATGCAGGACCTCGTCGCGGGCAAGGCCACCCCGGAGCAGTACACGAAGACGCTCCAGGACGACTACGCCGGCTTCGTGAAGCAGTAGGCAGGAGCACCCGTGACCCAGTTCACCGGCACCACGGCGAGCGCTGCCGACCGCAGCGCCCGCCGTGGCCGGACGCGTCGGGCGACCGGCAGCGTCCGCAAGCGGCGGCGGAGCCTCGTCGCGTACCTCTACGTCCTCCCGGCGTTCATCGTCTTCGCGGTGTTCCTCGGGGTGCCGTTCCTGCAGAGCATCCAGTACTCGTTCTACGACTGGGACGGCCTGTCGGTCGCGACGTGGGCGGGCTTCGCGAACTACCTCGACGTGTTCACCGACGCGCAGCTCCGCGCATCGTTCGGGCACGCGCTGGTGTTGATGGTGTTCTACGCCGCGGTGCCGGTGGCCCTGGCGCTGTTCCTCACGGCGTTGATCTCGCGGGCGAACGGGCTGCGGGGCATGTCGTTCTTCCGCACCGTGCTGTTCCTGCCGCAGGTGATCGCGTCGGTGGTCGTGGCGACGATCTGGGTGTCGATCTACTCGGCGGACGGGTTGGTCAACGACGCGCTGCGCCTGGTCGGGCTCGGGCAGTTCGCGCAGGTGTGGCTCGGTGGCTACGACACGGCGCTGCCCGCGATCGGGTTCGTCGGCACGTGGCTCAACGTCGGCCTGTGCCTGGTGCTGTTCCTGTCGGGTGTCGGGAACATCCACCCGAGCCTGTTCGAGGCGGCGCGCATCGACGGCGCCGGGGCGGTCCGGGAGTTCTTCTCGATCACGCTCCCCTCGCTCCGCGGGCAGATCGCCGCCGCGCTCACGCTGACCGTGGTCTCGGCGTTGAAGACGTTCGACCTCGTCTACGTGACGACGAGCGGCGGTCCGGGCAACTCGACGTCGGTGCCGGCGTTCGAGGCGTACAACCGGGCGTTCCAGACGGGGCAGGTCGGGTCGGCAGCCGCCGTCGCGGTGTCGCTCACCGTGGTGATCATGATCGTGACGGCGCTCATCAGCCGTCTCCAGCCGAAGGACGTCGCATGAGGCTCTCGGTCCGGGAGAAGACCGTCGACTACGTCATCCTGTCGCTCTTCGCGCTGTTCGCGATCATCCCGCTCGTCGGGGTCCTGCTGTCGTCCGTGACCCCGTCGGCGGAGAACTCCGGCGGGTTCACGGTGCCGACCACGATCGACCTCGGCAACTTCGGCGCCGCGTGGAACCAGGGCCACTTCGCGTCGTACATGTTCTCGAGCGTCCTCGTGACGGTCTCCGTGGTGGTGCTGACCGCCGTGCTCGCGGTGTTCGCCGGCTTCGCGTTCGCCCGGCTCGACTTCTTCGGCTCGAACGTGATCTTCTTCGTGATGCTCGCGGGGCTGATGCTGCCGGCGGAGGCGTTCATCATCCCGCTGTACTTCAACCTGCGCTCGGTCGGCCTGACCGACACGTACACGAGCCTGATCCTGCCGCAGACCGCGCAGTCGCTGGCGTTCGGGATCTTCTGGATGCGGAACCAGTTCCGGAGCTTCCCGGGCGAGGTCATCGAGGCCGCCCGGCTCGACGGCGCCCGGGACGTGCGGCTGCTCTGGCAGGTGATCGTGCCGTCCTCGGTCGCGCCGATCATGACGATGGCGCTGCTCATCACGATGTGGACGTGGAACGAGTTCCTGCTCCCCCTCGTGCTCATCACGAGCGAGGACCACCGCACCGCGCCGCTCGGGCTCGCGTTCTTCAAGGGCGCGCACCTGACGGACTTCTCGCTGCTGTCCGCGGCGGGGGTGATCGTGGCACTCCCGATCGTGCTCCTCTACTTCTTCCTGCAGAAGCGGTTCATCTCCGGGATGCTCGGCGGCATCGCCGATCGCTGAGCGGGCCGCGGCGTCCGCAGTCGCGCGTGGTGCGTCGCCGGGACGCGCACACGCGCCGGACGGGAGGCACGGTGCGGGCTTGCACCGTGCCTCCCGTCCGACCTGTGCGGACCTGCGACCCGTGGTCGCGTCCGAGCATCACTCGCGTCAGAGCGCGCGGGCGTAGTCGACCGTCGGGTAGCCGACGAAGCCGAGCGACTCGTAGAGCGCGCGGGCGGACGCGTGGAACGCGTCGCCGCCCGTGCCGATGTGGACGACGCGGACGCCGCGGGCGCGGAGCCGGTCGACGACGGAGGTGCAGAGCGCTCGTCCGACCCCGCGACGTCGTGCGCCGGGGTGGACGGCGACCATCTCGAGTCGGCCCGAGGTGCCGCCCGTCACGGTCCAGCCGACGTAGCCGAGCAGGAGTCCGTCCCCCTCGGCGAGGGTGATGAAGCGGTCCTCCGCCGGGGCGAGCAGGGCGGGCACCTCGGCACGGTAGTCGTCCTCCCACCGGCCGTGGTCGTGCGCGGTGACGGCGGGGCGGGCAGTCGGCAGCGACTCCGTGAAGAGCGGGCGGAACACCTCGATGGTGAGGTCGGTCAGGGCAGGCAGGTCTGCCGGGGTGCAGTCGCGGATGAGCATGGGGTTCCTTCGGGTCCGTACGCGTGCTGAGGGTTCCCGACGGCGACGTCCGCGGTCGGGAGTGGTGCGACGGCCATGCACGGTCGGCCTGGTGCAGTCGACCGGGGCCGTCGTCTCAGCGGCGGGTACGCCAGCTCGCGAAGCACTCCATGCCGGCACGGTACGCCCCACGCGCGTCGGTCGCAGCACCTGGGCCCTGCGCGCGTCCTGGTGGGGCTCGGCGACGACGGGTACGGTCGACTCCGTGCAGGGCATCGGGATGATCGACGAGGCGGGTCGCCTCCGGCTCATCGGTGCCGGGGTCGCCGGAGCGGCGTTCGGCGTCGTCCTGGTGGTGCTCGTGCTCTCCTCGTGGACGCCCGCGACCACGACCGTGCTGGTCGTCGCCGGGGTCCCCGCCGGTGCTGCCGGTGCCGCGGTCGGCGTGTTGACGACGATGCGGTCGTGGCGGCTCGACGGCGGCTACGAGCACTCCGTCGAGGCGCAGCGGTGGGTCGCGGACGGCCGCGTGCCCGCCGACGTCCCCGCGGACGTCTGGATCCCGATGCTGCAGGCACAGGCCGACCGCGAGGGCGCCGGGTGGGGCAAGGTCCTGCTCGGAGTGCTCTGGATCGCGATGTCGTGGTCGATGCGCGACCAGCACGGCCCGCTCGTCACGACGATGCTCATCGCCCTCTGGGTCGGGCTCGCACTGTGGGGAGGCGTGGTCGTCATCCCCCGGGCGCGGGCGGCGCGGGCGCTGCTGCGCGATCGGGTCGCCGCGCTGTCCTGAGACGGCGGGGCGGCGGCGCGCGGGGCCGGCGGGCGGCGGGCGGCGGGGCGGGCGGCGCGACGGGGCGGGCGGCGCCGGGGCGGGCCTTAGGCCGTGCCGCAGGGTGCGAGGTTCCGCGCACGGTGCGAGGTGTTTCTCCTCGCACGCTGCGCGCAACCTCGCACCACAGGGCCGCGCCGACCGCCGACCTCGCACCGTGCGAGGCCCCTGGACCCACGCCGCGCATCCACAGGCGTCGGCACCACGGTGCGAGGTTCCGCGCACGGTGCGATGTGTTTCTCCTCGCACGCTGCGCGCAACCTCGCACCACAGGGCCGCGCCGACCGCCGACCTCGCACCGTGCGACCGGCCCCTCGCGGCCGTCCGCCCTGCGCGCTCGCCGCGAGTGCGGCACCGGCGCGTGACTACGCTCGGGACCATGCAGAGTCGCACCCTCGGCCGCACCGGCCGCGCAGTCTCCCCCGTCGGCCTCGGCACCTGGCAGTTCGGCGGTGACTGGGGTCCCGTCAGTGAGCAGGACGCGAACGCCGTGATGGACGCCTCCGTCGAGGCCGGCGTGACCCTCTTCGACACCGCAGACGTCTACGGCGACGGCCGGAGCGAGCAGCTCATCGGCTCCTGGCGGGCTTCGAACCCAGACGTGCCGCTCACGATCGCCACGAAGATGGGCCGTCGCGCCGAACAGGAGCCGTCCAACTACGTCGCCGCGAACTTCCGCGAGTGGGTCGACCGCTCGCGCCGCAACCTCCGCCAGGACACCCTCGACCTCGTGCAGCTGCACTGCCCGCCGACCGCCGTGTTCGAGGACGACGCGGTCTACGACGCCCTCGACGCGCTCGTCGCCGACGGCTCGATCGCCGCCTACGGCGTCTCCGTCGAGACCGCCGACCAGGCGCTCACCGCGATCGCGCGGCCGGGCGTCGCGAGCGTCCAGATCATCCTCAACGCGTTCCGGCTCAAGCCGCTGGACCGTGTCCTCCCGGCCGCACGGGAGGCAGGGGTCGGCATCCTCGCGCGCGTCCCGCTTGCCTCGGGGTTGCTCTCCGGCAAGTACACGCCCGAGACGACGTTCCCCGAGCAGGACCACCGTAACTACAACCGGCACGGCGAGGCGTTCGACCAGGGCGAGACCTTCAGCGGCGTCGACTTCGAGGACGGCGTCCGCGCTGCCCAGGCCTTCGCGGCCTCCCTGCCCGAGGGTGTCTCGGTCCCGCAGGCGGCGATCGCGTGGGTGATCGCCCAGGACGGTGTCACGGCGGCCATCCCCGGCGCACGGAACCCCGAGCAGGCCCGGTCGAACGCCGAGGCCGGATCGCTCCCGGACGTGCCCGGCCTCGACCGGACGGTGCACGACCTCTACGACCAGTGGTTCCGCGCCGCGGTCCACGATCGCTGGTGATGCACGCCGCACGGGGTGGCCGCCCGGCGGTCGCCGACTCCACACCGTGGAGGGGCGGGCGCGCGAGCCGCGCGATCGTCGCCGCGGCCGCCGCCGTGCTCCTGCTCGCAGGCTGCAGCTCCGGTGCGGTCGTCGGATCGGCGGCCGGCACGACGACCGACGCGCCGCCGTGGCCCGCCCCGACCGACCTCACTGCCCGCGCCGACGCAGCCGGCCTCTCGAACGTGTGGGGTGAGCGACTCGCGGAGCACGTGCACACGCACCTCACCATCCTCGACGGAGGCGAGCCCGTCACGGTGCCCGGGAACGTCGGACACAGTGACCGGGCCAAGTTCGCGGCGCAGATCCACACGCACGACACGTCCGGGATCATCCACGTGGAGTCGCCGACGAAGGACACGTTCACCCTCGGCCAGTTCTTCGACGAGTGGGGCGTCTCGATCGGCCCGGCGCACGTCGGCGGCCTGCACGGGGACCTCACCGTGTGGGTCGACGGCCGACGGTTCTTCGGCAACCCGCGGTCGATCGCGCTGACGAACCTCCGTCAGGTGGTGCTCGAGGTCACGACGATCGGAGAGACTCCGCACCGCCCGGCCCCCTTCGACTGGCCGCCGCAGTACCACTGAGCGCGCCGCGCGCCTCGGGTCTCCCGCACGAATGCCCACCGTGCGGCCGCCCGCCCGCTCGCTCGCTCGCCGGCACGCCCGCTCGCCCGTCTGCCCGCACAACCAAAGTCACTCCGAACCGCGGGCTTCCGCAGTTCGGAGTGACTTTGGTTGTGCGAACGGTACCGAGACCGGTCCCCGGCGTCGGGAGCGCGCGCTCAGGCCTCCTTCGGCGCGGTCCAGGAGAGGTCGAGGTCCCACTCCGCCACAGCACCGGCGCCGAGCTGCCACACGTACTCGTTCTTGAGCTTCCGCCCGTCGTCGCGGAACGGCCCCGTCCGGTACGGGTAGAACGCCACGGTCGGCAGCGTTCCCGGAGGCGCCGTCCGGATGGCGTTCGAGAAGTCCTCGTTCAGCCGGCGCAGTTCCGAGACCACGGCGGGACGAGCGGCGTCGGCGTCGAACCCTGCCGCGCCGGCCGCCAGCTGGAACGCGATGTGCAGCTGCCGGTCGCCCCGGTCGTCCTCGTAGCTGATGAGCCGGTGGTTCTCCACCGCTTCGAGCAGCGCCGGGTCGCCGTACACGACGTCCCGCACCACGTCGGGCGCGACCACGGCACCGTTGTAGTCGACGGAGAGGTCTGACCGCCCGTAGTGGAACAGCAGCGGCAGGTCGAGCTCGGCGGAGTCCGCAAGTTCGTCGAACCCGTGCTCACGCAGCGTCTGCCGCAGCGGACCCATCCGGACCACGTGTCCCCGGTCGTGGATGTTGTACCGGATGCGGGGGCTGATGTTCTCCGACCGGGCGATGGTCACGACGAGTTCGCCGTGCTCGTTCGTCTCGATGAGGTACCCGAACGGGTTGAACTGGAACACCATCGGGAGCACGCCGTACTCGGCCTGCCTCGTCAGGGCACCGGACAACGACGGTGACGCCGCGATCGCGCGCCGCAGCGCGACCGAGAAGGGCGTCTCGATGCCCAGGTTGATCTCGAGGTCGCTCGCACCGTACGAGCCGAGCACCGCTTGCGCGTACTGCTCGATGTGGGCGCGCATGTTCTCGCTGATGCCCTCTCCGCCGAACGCCGCGACGATCGTGTACTGGCTCCAGTCGAGCCGATCGTCCTCGAACAGCGCCTTGAGGAACGGCGGGTAGCTGCAGATGACGTAGGTGAAGTCGGGTCCGAACTCCCGCATCGTCTGGACGATCTTGTCGCGGTCCGGCCCGATCGACTTGATCATGGACGACTCGGTGAGCGACGCGGTCACGTTCATGCCCGTCGCCCACGCGCCGAGCGAGAACGCGTTG
Organism: Curtobacterium sp. B8; assembly: GCF_000333315.1. Taxonomy (NCBI): domain Bacteria; kingdom Bacillati; phylum Actinomycetota; class Actinomycetes; order Micrococcales; family Microbacteriaceae; genus Curtobacterium; species Curtobacterium sp. B8. The sequence continues at coordinate 983 of NZ_BACW01000592.1, read as the reverse complement.
AGCACGAACGGTTGCTTCGGCAGGTCCTTCGCCGTCCGTGAGAACCCGAGCTGCAGCAGCTGCCGGGTGGCCTGCCGTTCGTCCGGGCCGCGCACCCAGCTGGTCGGCGTGCCGCTCGACCCGCTGGACTCGTCGACGACCACCCCGCGGCGCGGCAGCCGCCCGTCGAGGCAGCGTTCCGGGATGCTCCACCGCTTGACGTAGGACTCCTTGTCCATCTCGGGCAGGCCCGAGAGCGCGGCGGCGATCCCGCCGCGGGTGTCCAGCCGGGAGGCACGCCCCTGCTCCGCCAGGAACGCCCGGTACGCGGGCACCCGCTTCGCCGCGCGCTCCGCGGTCCGCCACGCCCGCCACCGCCCGAGGGTCCAGCGGAGTGGCTCGATCCCCGGGGTCAGCAGGAGCTTGTGGGTCTGCACCCGCGGCATGAACAGCGCGACGAACGTCTCGACGACCCACACCACGGAGAACACCGCCGCGCGCTTCACCGGTCCGTCCCGATCGTCATCGCCGACGCCGGACGCCGGTGCGCCAACGGCGGCGGCGCGCTGTGCCCGAACCGGAACAGCATCCACGCCATCCGCCCGTCGGACTCGTCCACCCCGGCCCGCTCGACGAACGCGGCGTGCGAGCGCGGGTTCGTGATCACGGTGCCGAACGGGTGCAGGGCGATCCCCCGCGCGGTGAAGTCCAGCCAGACGCGCATGAACACCCGGCCGGCCTCGACGTACTCGGCCGGGGTGCTGAACGGCCCCTCGAGCCATCCGAGCTGACGCACGCCGCGCATCGTCGACAGGTACACGCGCTTGAACACCCCGCCGACGCCGGGCGCCTCCCACAGCCCGCGGTGCTCCATCGCGAACCGCAGTACTGGACCCGGCATCAGCATCGTCTCCGCAGAGAGCCCGTCGCCGGTCTCCGCCGCCTGCCGCTTCGAGAACCGCAGCCAGTGCAGGATCTCCTCGTGCACCGCGTCGTCCGGAGGT
>NZ_BACW01000593.1:0-1828 GCF_000333315.1 Curtobacterium sp. B8 | reverse complement strand
GACGAGCATCGTGTTCCTCGTGGTGATCGTCGCCATCATCAGCTGGCTCGTGGTCCGCATGCGCCGCGACGACACCGCACGCCCGCAGCCCGCCGTNTGAGCCCGTCCTGCTCGTCCTGCTCGTCCTGCTCGTCCCCGGAAGGACCCTCGTGCTCTCATCAGTCCCGCTCGCCGTGAGCCTCTTCGACGCAGCGTCCGTGCTCCACGCCTTCGGTCCCGACGTCCTCGCCGGCATCGCCGTCCTGATCTTCATCGAGTCCGGGGTGCTCTTCCCGTTCCTGCCCGGGGACTCGCTCCTCGTCACCGCTGCGATCATCAGTGGCACCCTCGGCATCGCGCCGTGGCAGGTCGCGATCGTCGCGTCCGTCGCCGCAGTCGCGGGTGACCAGGTCGGGTACTGGCTCGGGAAACGGTACGGCCGGCGTCTCTTCCGGGACGACGCGCGGATCCTCACCACGGCGCGGCTGGAGGAGGCCGAGGCGTTCTTCACACGGTGGGGCGGCCTGAGCCTGGTGCTCGGGCGCTTCGTCCCCATCGTCCGCACCTACGTGCCGCTCGCCGCCGGGACCGCGCGGATGCACTACCGGCGCTTCCTGCTGTTCAACCTGATCGGAGCGATCTCCTGGGCGGTCGGGCTCACGGTCGTCGGCGTCCTCCTCGGCGGCATCCCGCTGGTCTCGCACAACATCGACGCGCTGATGATCGTGATCGTCGTCGTCTCGGTCCTGCCGATCGTGATCGGTGCGCTGCGTCGCCGGCACGTCGCCCGCCGCACCCGACGCGACGAGCAGGCGGGCCGGGGCGTCCCGACGGACGCGCAGGCCCGCGCGGCAGCGGGCGACGAGCGGTGACCGCCACCGGTCCGCTGCGGAACCGCGTCCCCGACCCGTCCGTCTCGTTCTGGGTGACCAAGGTCCTCACCACGGCCATGGGCGAAGCGCTCTCGGACTTCCTCGTCACCCGGTTCGACCCGGTGCCGACCGTGGTCCTCACCGCGGCCGTGTTCGGCATGGTCCTCGCTGTCCAGCTCCGCACCGACCGGTACCGCCCCTGGCTGTACTGGGGTGCCGTGTCGATGGTCGGCGTGTTCGGCACGATGGTCGCTGACGTGGTCCACGTGGCGCTCGGCGTGCCCTACACGGTCTCCACGCCGATCTTCCTGATCGCCCTGGTCGCGGTCTTCGTCGTGTGGCGCCGTGTCGAGGGCACCCTCGACGTCCACCGAGTCACGAGCACGCGGCGCCAGCTGTTCTACTGGGCCGCCGTGGTGGCGACGTTCGCGATGGGGACCGCTGCCGGCGACCTCGCCGCGGGCGGGTTCGGTCTCGGCTACCTCGGCGGCGGCCTCCTCTTCGCCGGCCTCGTCCTGCTCGTGGCGCTCGCCGCCGGCGTCCGGGTGCTCGGTCCGGTCGCGGGGTTCTGGACCGCCTACGTCCTGACCCGACCGGTCGGCGCGTCCTTCGCGGACTGGGTCGCGGTCCCCCGGGACCGCGGCGGGCTGGACGTCGGGACGGGCATGGTCAGTCTCTGCCTGCTGGTGGTGCTCACGGGCGCGGTGGCGTGGACGAGCGTGGAGCGCGGACGGCGACGACGGCCGGCACCCGACCACCCGGCGCAGCCGGTGACCGGTCCCTGAGCCGACGACGACCGGCCTGGAGGCACGGGACGGGCCCGCCCCGCGCCCTCCAGGCCGGCACGGCCCGGCAGGGCGGTGAGCGCACTTCAGTTCTTCATCCCTCCGGATGATGCGCGCGCTCCGCGCGCCGGGCCATGCTGGTCTCGGTGAGGGGAATCCGGTCGTCCGCGACCGCGGTCGTGGGGGCCGCGG
>NZ_BACW01000594.1:0-1025 GCF_000333315.1 Curtobacterium sp. B8 | reverse complement strand
CGCTCTCACACCACAGCATCTCCTCCGTGCAATGCACACATCATGCATCAAACGCGAAATCCAGGCTCGAGGTCAAGCACGACTTGCCTGCCCGACGGTGATCAGGAGAACTTCGCATATCAACGCCGACGGTCAACTCGCACCGGACGCAACTCCGCACAGAACGTTCCGTACCGCCGGTTCTGACCCATGGCCTCCTTGCTGCCATGGATTCGAACACACGTTCGAACATCTGCGCTACCCGTCAGCCGGCGAGGAAACCCTCGATCGCGGCGATGGTCTCCTCGTTGCGGACGTGCAGCACTGCGCGGATGCCGCACCGCTCCGCGCCGAGGACCGGGCCCTCGTTGTCGTCGACGAAGAGGACCTGCTCGGGCGAGGCACCCATCCGCGCGAGGGCCGTGGTGTAGGCACCCGGGTCCGGCTTCGCCACGCCCTGCTCGTGGCTGTAGCAGATCGGATCGAAGACGCTCGAGAAGCCGAAGCGGCGCTCTTCCTCCTCACGGGCACCGTCGCCGGAGTTCGACAGGATCGCCAGCTTCGCCCGGTCGCGCAACGACCGGGCGTGCTCGAGGAGCTCCACGTTCGCCACGCCGCAGTAGGCGTCCCAGAACTCCGCGTGCATCGTCACGACCTCGGTCGGGGTCGCCCCGAGCGCGGCACCGAGCTTCCGCCAGTACTCGTCTGCGACGCCCGTCCGCAGCGCCGTGTCGGGGAGATCGGCGTCGCGCAGCCGGGTCCGCACCTCGTCGACCGTCAGCCCGAAGCGGGCGCCCCAGGTCTCCCGGAGGACGTCGGGCCACCGGTCGTCGTCGACGAGTTCGAGGACGCCGCCGACGTCGTAGAGGATCCACTGCTCCATCGCCGAAGGCTAGCGGGGCTCCCCGGACTGCGGGAGCGGATCGGGGCACGCGGCGGCGCTCGCCGCCGCGGACGCGCGGACACACATGCGCTGCCGCGAACAGGCCGACGAGGGATGTGCCGGTCTGGAGGCGCGGGTCGGGCCCGCCCCGTGCCTCAGGCCG
>NZ_BACW01000595.1:0-2941 GCF_000333315.1 Curtobacterium sp. B8 | reverse complement strand
GGTCGGCACGAGGTCGAGCAACCGGCCGAAGGCGTCGTCGACGTGACCGCCGCTGATGTCGAGGTCGGCGACCGCCATCTGCGCGGCGACGTCCGACGGCCCCGCGGCCGCGGCGCTCCGGATCTCGTCGGCCGTGTGCCCCTGCAAGCGGTCGAGCAGCGACACCTGCGCGAGCCCGGCGACGGCCATCTGGTCGTGCGGGTCCTGCGCGATCGCGGTCGTGTACTCCTGGATCGCCGTGGCGTAGTCGCCCTGCTCGATCGCGTCGTACGCGGCCTGGTGGTGCGGCGGCAGCGGCTCCGGCTCGGGCTCGCCCTGGTCGGCGGCGTCCACCGGGGCGGCGCCGTCCACCGCGACCCGACCCGACACGCCGTTCTGCTCCGCGGCCGCGAGGACCTGCTCGTACACGTCGCGCACCTGCGCCTCGGGCAGCGCGCCGACGAACAGCCCGAGGGGCCGGCCGCCGATGAGCGCGGCGACCGTGGGGATCGACTGCGCCTGGAAGGCCTGCACGAGCTGCGGGTTCGTGTCGGCGTCCACCTTGGCGAGGAGGACCCGTCCGTCGTACTCGGCGGTGAGCTGCTCGAGGATCGGCGACAGCTGCTTGCACGGTCCGCACCACTCGGCCCAGATGTCCACGATGACGGGGACGATGGTCGAGAGCTGCAGGACGTCCTGGAACGTCTGGTCGGTGACGTCGAGGACGAGCGACGGCACGGTCAGGTCAGCGGCACCCTCGGCAGCAGCGGACACCCCGCCGGCGGGAGCCGCACCGGCCGGAGCGCCACCCGCGCCCGGCGCGGTCGGGGCCGCCGGGCGCTGTGCGCGGTCGACGAGGGACGACAGGTCGACCGCGCCGCGGAGGCCGGACGGGGTCGGGGGGACGTTGCTCATTGGACCTCACTCGCGGCGGTCAGGCCCTGCGTGAAGCCGAGCAGGACCGCCTTCTCATCGGAGCCGACGGGCGGCACGTAGAACAGGACCTGCACGCCGTAGGTGGCGCTGATGCCCTTCTTGCTGGAGTCGACGCCCGAGAGCGCCTTCACGGCCCCCTCGGTGTTCACCTCGGCGCCGGACGCCGTGGGCGTGACCTTCTCGACCTCGTCGAGGTCGGCGGAGACGAGCGCACCGGCCTTGTCGGTGGCGAACGCGACGGCACCGTCGTCCGGGATCTCGGACGAGTACTCGATCTTCGCAGTGTCGGGCAGCGCCTTCGCCTTCTTGTCCTTGTAGGCCTTGCCGATCGTCTTCCGGAGCGCGTCGTCCTGCACGGCGAACAGGTCGGCGTACTCGCTCGCGGTGTCCTTCGAGAGGATGTCCGCGTAGGCCGTCGCCACCTGGTCCGGGGCGATCGTCAGGAGCTTCGTGTTCGCGGCCAGCAGGGCAGCACCGATCGAGGTCGGCGCGAGCGTCGGGATCTGCGCGTCGGCCTCCAGCGAGACGTCGTACGCGACCTTGTAGGGGTCGCGGGCGGTCTCCTGCGTGAGGGTCAGCGCCTGCGGTGCGGCCGTCTTGGCCGAGCAGTCCGCCGCGGTGATCGCGAAGATCGTCCGGGGCCAGGTGTCGGTCTGCTGCGGCAGCGCCACGCAGACCTCGTCGGCCGAGATCGCCGGCGGGGCGTCCACGTCGGAGTCCTTCGCGCGGATCGTGTAGTTGGCCTTCCGCAGCTCGAGCGCAGCGCCGGTGAACCGCTGGGCGGCGAGCGTGGCGTCCCGTGCGGCGTCGGCCCGCTTCGCCACGGAGGCCACGCGCTGCACGATGCGGGTGATCTGCTGCTTGGTCGCGGCGACCGGCTCGGCCTGGTCTGCGGACCCGGTCGCGGTGGCGGTCGGGGTCGGTGACGCTCCACCGCCCTGCGGCCAGTACTCGGACGAGCACCCGGCGAGTGTCAGGGCGCCGACGAGCAGGACCGGTACCGCGACGAACGCCCGCCGTCCGCGACGACCGCGGCTCGGCACCTGGGCTCCGGCCGCGGCGGCACGGCGGGAGGCGCGGACGCGCGGCGGTCGCGTCCCACCGCTGCGCCGACGCGGGCCCCGGCCACGCCGCTGGTGGAGGACGGCCCAGACGAGCAGCGCGATCCCGCCGAGCAGGAACAACCCGCCGGCGACGAGGAGCGGCCCGACGGACGGCGTCGCCGTGTCTCGGGGCCAGGTCACGGACACGTCGCTCGGGGCTGCGTCCTCGCCGTCGCCCACGATCACGACGGAGACGTCCTGGGGCAGGCGGACCGTGAACTGCCCGGCGCCGTCGTACTCCTGGTACCAGAGGTCACTGCCCTTCGGGTCCGGGACGCTCGTGTCCGTGCCCGTGGTCCGCCCCGTGAGCGAGCCGTCCTCGGCGTCGAAGCGGAGCGTCGTGTGCTCGGCGTCCCCGATCCAGGCCTGGACGTCCGAGGTCGTGCCGTAGGCGGCGAACACGTCACCGGAGCCCCGGACGTTGATCTCCTGGTAGCCGGGGTTGGCGTTCAGCGTCGTGCCCGGGATCACCGTCACCGGGGCGGACGACTTCGCCGTGGACTGCGCGACGAGCGAGGACGGGGGTGCGAAGACGGTGCGCTGACCGACCGCGAGGCCGACCAGCAGCAGGCCGACCACGAAACTGACGATCGCCAGGACGAAGCGCACGGAACTCTCTCCCTACCGCGCCGGGGTGGGGAATCGGCGCCGGATCAGCGGTCCACGATACCGAGCATCCCTGGGGAGTGCATCCCCGCCGGGTGCTCTGCGACTCAGAGTCCTCCGGTCGGGCCCACGCTACGATCGACCCGCGGGCCGCACGGGTCCGCCGGCGAGCACCAGGAGCGACACGTGGCGAACGACGAGGCAGAGTTCGGTTCGGAACTGCGGGGGTACCGCCGCGACGAGGTCGACCGTGCCCTCGGGGACCTCCGCCGCGAGCTCATCAAGTCGAACAAGGACCGCGCGGACGCCGCCAAGGA
>NZ_BACW01000596.1:0-5794 GCF_000333315.1 Curtobacterium sp. B8 | reverse complement strand
GATCCAGGGCCTGCTGAACGTGTCGTCCGTCGGCACGATCGTCATCCTCGCGATCGTCACCGTGCTCGTCGGCCTCGCGTCGGGGTACTTTGTCGGCGGACACGACCGCGGGCTGATGATGCGCATCGGTGCGCTGACGGCGTTCCTCAGCGCCGGGGTCATCCTGCTCGACCGCTTCATGCGCTCGTGGATCGACTACACGCAGAACTACGTGTCGCGTCCGATCGCGACGGTGGGCTCGCAGACCCCCGGCCTGACCGGCGACATCTGGATCACCGGCATCGACACGTACACGCACCTGCTGCTGCCGACGATCTCGCTCCTGCTCATCAGCTTCGCGAGCTACACGCGGTACTCGCGGTCGGGCATGCTCGAGGTCCTCGACCAGGACTACGTCCGCACCGCTCGGGCGAAGGGCCTGCCGGAGCGCACCGTCATCGTGCGCCACGCGCTGCGCAACATGCTCATCCCGATCGCGACGCTCGTGGCGACCGACATCGGCGCGCTGCTCGGTGGCGCGATCATCACGGAGCGCGTCTTCGCGATCTCCGGCATGGGCAGCTTGTTCAACAGCGGTCTGTCGATCACGGACGTGAACCCGGTGATGGGGTACTTCCTCGTCATCGCGATCACCGCGATCGCCTTCAACTTCCTCGCCGACCTGGCCTAGTCGGCCCTCGACCCGCGGGTGCGCGTCCGATGACCGCCGCCACGACGACGACCGTCGCCACGGCCGCGGTCACGGGACCCACCGACCAGGCGGACCTGCACCTCCAGGAGGACAACCGATGAGCACGATCCAGGGCGGCGCCCCGCTCGAACCCAACATCGGCGACGGCACGGACGTCGGCGAGACCCCCGGCTCGCACGAGAAGCGCGTCGGCGAGAGCCAGGGACGGATCATCCTCCGTCGCTTCCTCGCCAACAAGCTGGCCGTCATCGCACTGATCGTCTACCTGCTCGTGCTGGTGTTCGCCGTGTCAGCGGTCGGCCTCGGCCCGATCCCCGGCTGGTGGCACTACTCGTACAAGGCGCTCGAGGACCTGCAGAACGGTGGCGCGCCGACGGCGGACCACCCGTTCGGGCAGGACCGCATCGGCAAGGACTACTTCGCGCTGACCATGCGCGGCATCCAGAACTCCGTGCTCGTCATGATCGTGATCGGCCTGTTCGCCACGTTCATCGGCGTCGTGATCGGCGCCATCGCGGGCTACTTCCGCGGCACCGTGGACGCCGTCCTCATGCGCATCACCGACATCTTCATCGTCATCCCCGCGATCGTCATCGGCGCCGTGGTCGGCAAGACGGCGAACGGTCTCGGCGCGTGGGGCCTCGCGCTCCTGCTCGGCCTGGTCTCGTGGATGGTCATCGCCCGTCTCGTGCGTGCGGAGTTCCTCTCGCTCCGCGAGCGCGAGTTCGTCGAGGCGGCCCGGGTCGCCGGCGCGTCGGACGCCCGGATCATCTTCCGGCACATCCTCCCGAACGCCATCGGCGTCATCATCGTCTCCGCGACGCTGCTCATCGCCTCGGCGATCCTGCTCGAGACGGCGCTGAGCTACCTCGGCTACGGCATCAAGGCGCCGGACTCGTCGCTGGGTCTGCTCATCAGCCAGAACCAGTCCGCGTTCCAGACCCGCCCGTACCTGTTCTGGTGGCCCGCGACCTTCATCGTGCTGCTCGCGCTCTGCGTGAACTTCATCGGTGACGGCCTGCGCGACGCCTTCGACCCGCGCTCCAAGCGGTTCAGCCTCCGCAAGACGCGCGAGCCGCAGAACACCTCCGGCTCGGAGATGATCAGCGCGTGACGTCCGCCGCCCTCCTAGCGCGCCGCGATCGCGAACCAGCCGCCGACGGCGGTCGCCGCGAGCAGCACGATCGACGCCCAGTGCAGTGTGACCGGCACGCGCACGGCGTCGGCCGTGCCGAGCTCGATGGCGCCGCGTTCGCGCAGCTGGTCCCAGCGGTGGCGGACGAGGTAGGCGGCGTCGCCCGACGCGGTGGACAGCAGGTCCCCGGCCCGGCGTCCGCCGTCGCCGGTGTCCGGGACGCTGCGGCCGTGTCGCTGCTCCTGACGCCTCGCGAGTGCCACTCCGGCACGACCGGGCGCCGGGGCGGCCCAGACCGACACGCGCCGGCTCGGGGTGACCAGGCTCAGGGCGAAGCGCGTGTCGACGTGCACGAGCGCCGCCCAGGGCACGCGCACGGTGTGGAACACGTTGACGACCTCGACGCCGTCGTCGTCGACCGTCATGCGCGGACGCCAGAGCGCGACCCAGCCGAGCGCGACGCCGAACAGCGTCGGCACGACCGCCAATGCCCGGGCCGTCCAGGTCCGGTCGGTCAGGACGGTCGTGACGAACAGCAGGGCCACGATCAGCCAGAGCGCGACCGCGAGTCCGCGGTTGAACCTGGACACGAACACATCGCGCGTCGACGGGGAGGCAGGCATGCCCCCATCGTCGCAGGTCCGGGCCGTGCGGCCCGACGCCTGTCGCCCCGTCGTCGCCTCACCAACACCACCCACGCGGCCGCCACGAGCGGTCGGGAAAGGACCGGACGTCGTTGAGCACGCCCGCCTCCGCGGCCACCACCCCGGCCGCCACCAGCACCCCCGTCGTCAAGGTCTCCGGACTCGACGTCGACTTCGCGGTCGACGACGTCTGGACCCCCGCGGTCAAGCACCTCTCGTACGAGATCCACTCCGGTGAGGTCCTCGCGCTCGTGGGCGAGTCCGGCTCGGGCAAGTCCGTGAGCTCGATGTCGATCCTCGGCCTCCTGCCCCGCAACGCCCGCGTGAACGGCTCGATCGAGTTCAACGGCAAGGAGCTCCTCGGGCTCCGGTCGGCGCAGCTCCGGGAGTACCGCGGCAAGGAGATCGCGGTGATCTTCCAGGAGCCGATGACGGCCCTGAACCCGGTCTTCACCGTCGGGTCCCAGATCGTCGAGACGCTCCGCATCCACTACGGCATCTCGCCGAACGAGGCCAAGGACCGCGCCATCGAGCTGCTCACGCTCGTGGAGATGCCGGACCCGCAGAAGGCGTTCAACTCGTACCCGCACCAGCTCTCGGGCGGTCAGCGGCAGCGCGCGATGATCGCGCAGTCGATCTCCTGCGACCCGAAGCTCCTCATCGCGGACGAGCCGACCACCGCCCTCGACGTCACCGTCCAGGCGGAGATCCTCGACCTCATCCGCGACCTCGCCGGCAAGCTCGGCAGCGCGGTCCTCCTGATCACGCACGACATGGGCGTCGTCGCCGACCTCGCGGACCGCATCGTCGTCATGCAGCAGGGCGTGGCGGTCGAGACCGGTACGGTCCGCGACGTCTTCGCGGCGCCGCAGGACGAGTACACCCGCACGCTGCTCGACGCCGTGCCTCGCCTCGGTCAGGCCGGCGACACCGTGATCGACCTCACCGAGACCCTCGAGTCGGTGGTCGAGAGCGACGCACCCGTGCACGTGGGGGAGACCCTCACCCACACGGACGTCGTGCAGACGCTCGGGCCGCCGGTGCTCGAGTTCTCGAACGTCGTGATCGAGTACCCGGGCCGCGGCCGCGTCAAGGCGTTCCGGGCCATCGACGGCGTCGACCTGTCCGTGCACGAGGGTGAGGTCGTCGGCCTCGTGGGCGAGTCCGGTTCCGGCAAGTCCACGCTCGGACGTGCCGCGATCGGCCTGCTGCCGATCACGTCGGGCGGGCTCGAGGTCACCGGCGTCGACCTCTCGAAGCCGACCCGATCGCTCGTCCGCCAGGTGCACCAGAACGCCGGCATCGTCTTCCAGGACCCGTCGTCGTCGCTGAACCCGCGCATGACGATCGGACAGTCGATCGGGGAGCCGCTGCTCCTCGGCAAGGGGATGAAGGGACGCGAGCTCGAGCGGGAGGTCGAGTCGCTGCTCGAGGCGGTCCGGCTCCCCACGTCGTACTCGACGCGCTTCCCGCACGAGCTCTCCGGCGGCCAGAAGCAGCGCATCGGCATCGCCCGCGCGCTCGCCCTCCGGCCGAAGCTGCTCATCGCGGACGAGCCGACCTCGGCGCTCGACGTCTCGGTGCAGGCGACGGTGCTCGAGCTGCTCAAGGACCTGCAGCGCGAGTTCCGGTTCGCGTGCCTCTTCGTCACGCACGACCTCGCGGTCATCGACGTGCTGGCCGACCGCATCGCGGTGCTCCACCACGGCCACCTGGCCGAGGTCGGCACGCGTGACCAGATCCTCCGCGACCCGCAGGACCCGTACACGCAGCGCCTCATCGCCGCCGTGCCGCTGCCGGACCCCGACGTCCAGCGCGAGCGTCGCGAGCTGCGGCGGCAGATCCTCGCCGCCGGCTCGGACGAGTAGGCCTGCAGGGCGACACGACCGACCGCGCCCCTCGACACCCTCCGGTGTCGAGGGGCGCGGTCCGTCCGGGCCCCGGCACCGGTCGCACTCGGTGCGTGCCGGGTCGGCCTGGAGGCACGGTGTGCGCCCGCCTCGCCGGGCCCGCCCGGCTCGGGGACGCGCCGAGCGCTGCGTCGCCGCGAGCGCTGCGTGGCCGCGAGCGCTGCGTGGCCGCGAGCGCTGCGCGACCGCTAGAGCTGCGCGGCCGCCATCGCCCCGACGAACCCGAGCACGACCAGCGCGAGGACGGACCAGCCGTGCGCCCGGTGCACGATCGGCGCAGCGGTGACGCTCGCCGGGGGCGGGCCGTCCTGCTCGGCGACCGCGGGGACCATCGCGCGCACCTCGTCGGCCGCAGCCTCGACGCTGAGCCGGACCGTGCCTCCAGGCCGGAGGGAACCGAGCCGGGCCGTCGGCCGCGTCGCGATCCAGGTGCGGCGCACGCCCTCGCTCGAGACGACCTCGAGCCCGTACTTGGTCCGGACGTCGGTGACGCGCCGCCAGGCGTAGGTGCTCTCGCGACGGACGTCGACGATGCGGAGCGCCTCATGGGTGAGCACGATGCGCGGGCGCCAGAGCACGGCCCAAGCGAAGAACATGATGAAGAGGCTCGGGAGGGGCGCCAGCCAGGGGGAGCCGTCGCCGACGACCGCGAGGGGGACGAGCGCGACGGACACGGCCCACAGCGCGACGGCGAGGACGCGCATCCCGGGCGCGACGATGATGGTCACGCACACAGCGTAGGAGAGTGTTCCGAGAGCGCCTCCCCGGAGACATCCGGGGAGCGGGTGTGACACACCGGCGCGTATCTCCGGATGACCCGATTCTCCGGGGAGGCAAGTCCAACGTGGACCTCTCGTTGCGCCAATCGTCCCCGCACCCCCGTTCGGGTGTCAATACCCCAAGCTGGGAGATTCCGGAGACCGACACGCCGTCAGCCGACGAGTTGCTCGATCTGCTCGCGGATGACCTGCGCCTTCGGGAAGCGCAGGCCGACCATGCCGACGTGCCGCCAGCGCACGATCCCGTCGGGTCCGATGACGAACACCGAGCGCCGGAGGCCGATGCCCGGTGCACGGACCCCGTAGGACCGGACGACCGCGCCGGACGGGTCACTCAGGAGCGGGAAGGTCAGCGACGAGCCCCGCGCGAAGGACTCGTGGGAGTCGAGCGCCTGGGGGCTGATCCCCCACACGACGGCGCCGAGTTCGTCGAAGTCGTCGAGCTCCTCCTGGTAGCTGCACAGCTGTGCGCTGCACACGGGGGTCGCGTCGCCCGGGTAGAAGGCGAGCACGACTGTGCGGCCGATCTGCGCGGACAGGTCGTAGACGCCGTCGGTCCGACTGCCGTCGCGCACGACGGTGCCGGCCAGGCTGAAGACCGGCGCTGGTTCGCCGACCTCGGGGATGCTCATGTG
>NZ_BACW01000597.1:0-3550 GCF_000333315.1 Curtobacterium sp. B8 | reverse complement strand
TCAGGGCGTGTGCACCGGGGCGGCATCGCGGTCGGTGACGTCGACGACCACGACCTGCTGGAGCTTGTCGAGCAGGTACCCGGCGCCGTCGACGTGGAAGTCGAGCCGGGTCACGAGTCGCGGCGCCTCGGCGGACGGGGCCGGTCGGCGGTCGTCGTCGCCCGGGACGGCCGAGCCGTAGCGGCCGGGCTCCGGGAAGCGGGCGGTCACGGCGATGCGCGTCGAGTCGGGCGACCAGACGGGGGCGCCGGCGCCGAGCGGCAGCGCCGTGACGACCCGGGCCTCGCCGCCGTCGACCGGTGCGACGGCGACCTGGGGCCGCTCGGCGCCGTGCTCGTCCGCCACGACGCGGAGGAACGCGAGGGTCCGGCCGTCGGGGGAGAGGACGGGCGCCGAGTCCCGGTCACCGGCGGTCCAGCGGATGGGCCCCGACCCGGTCACCTGCTCGACGGTGGTGCGGTAGCGGTCGCCGTCGAGATCCGGGCGGGACACCGAGACGAAGGCCGAGCCACCGTTCCGCGGGTCACCGGAGACGGTCGGGGAGGAGGGGACGTGGAGGTGGTGGATGTCGTTGGCGAGCACCCTGCCACGCTACGACCCGGACGCCGGACCATGCGGGCAACTGGCCGCCGAGCGTTCCCCGAGCGTTCATCGCTTCCGTGGCTGTTCGCAAGACTGTTCGGTAACGCGTGCGACGTCAAGCCTCCCTGTTGCGCATCGGGCCCGCCGGGCGCAAGTATCCGCAGTCTCACGCAACGATCCACTGCACACGTTTCCGGTGTGTAACAAGTTCTCCCGAGATTTTGAGGGGTCTCCGACGGCCACCTAGGGTTCTTGCGAACGCGGCGTGGAGCCTGCCTCCCTCGTGTTCGGTCACATTCCATCAGGAGGATCACAGAGTGAACATCACCAAGAAGCGAGGGCGCCAGCTGCTCGGCGCCGTCGCCCTGGCCGGGGCGGCTGCGATCGCCCTCGCCGGTTGCACCACTTCTCCCAGTGCCAATGAGTCGGGTTCGGCGTCGAACAAGACCATCACCGTCGCGCAGGTCAACGAAGTCACGTCGTTCAACTACAACACCCCCCAGGGCAACCTGGACATGAACGGCATGATCAACTACATGACCCAGCCGCAGTTCGTGACGCTGGGCTCGGACTACAAGATCACGCCGAACACCGACCTCGGCACCGTCGAGAAGCTCAGCGACGACCCCCTGACGGTCAAGTACACGCTGAACAAGGACGCGAAGTGGTCCGACGGCAAGTCCATCACCTCTGACGACCTCCTCCTGGGCTGGGCACAGGCGTCCGGCTACTACGACTCGGCCACGCAGGACGAGTCGACCGGCAAGGTCACGAGCGGGACGCAGTACTTCTCGCTCGCGTCGGCGTCCCCGTTCAAGACGGACTACCCGACGGACATCACCAAGGACTCCATCACCATCAAGTACAAGGAGCCCTACGTCGACTGGCAGCTGGTGAACCCCATCCAGTTCCCGGCGCACGTCGTGACGGAAGAGGCCGGCACCACGGTCGACGACCTCCTCACGGCGCTCAAGGACACCCCCGCCGGTGACCCCGCCAAGCCCGCCGCGGCGAACTCGGTCCTCAAGAAGGTCGCCGACTTCGTCAACACCGGCTACGACAAGACCAGCCTGCCGAGCGACAAGAAGCTCCTCGTCTCGGGTGGCCCGCTCATGGTCTCCGCCTGGACCCCGAAGCAGTCGATGACCCTCGTGCCGAACCCGGAGTACACCGGCGAGCACAAGGTCAAGTTCGGCAAGCTCGTCGTCCGCTTCATCGGTGACGCGAACGCCCAGGTGACCGCGCTCCAGAACGGCGAGGTCGACGCGATCCAGCCGCAGGCCTCGGCCGACACGGTGAAGGCGCTCGACGCCGCCTCCGGTGTGAAGACCATCGAGGGCTCGCAGGTCGCCTACGACCACCTCGACCTGAACTTCGGTTCGTCGGTCTTCAAGGACGAGAACGTCCGCAAGGCGTTCCTCCTCACCATCCCGCGTGAGCAGATCCTGAACTCGATCGTCACCCCGATCAACAAGGACGCCAAGGTCCTCGACTCGCAGCTCTACCTGCCGGGCCAGGACGGCTACGACGACACGGTCAAGAACAACGACTCGTCCGACTACAGCAAGGTCGACATCGCCGAGGCGAAGAAGCTCCTGAACGGCGCCACCCCGTCGATCAAGATCCTCTACAACACCGAGAACCCGAACCGCGTGGACACGTTCCAGGCGATCCAGGCCTCGGCCGCCAAGGCCGGCATCAAGGTCGTCGACGGCGGCTCGCCCGACTGGTCCTCGCTCCTCGCGGGTGGCGACTACGACGCCTCGATCTTCGGTTGGGTGAACCCGGGTGCCGGCAACGCCGCGATCCCGCAGCTCTTCCAGACGAACAACTCGGGCAACTACAACAAGTTCAACGACGCCACGGCCTCGAAGCTCGCTGTCGAGACCCAGAGCACGCTGGACGAGTCCAAGCTGAACGACATGAAGATGGAGATCGACAAGATCGCCTTCGACAAGGCGTACGGTCTGCCGCTGTTCCAGAGCCCCGGCCTCTTCGCCACCGGCTCGAACATCAAGGGCATCGAGTACTTCGGTGGCCAGACGGGCATCTTCTGGAACGTCTGGGACTGGACCAAGTGATCCTGACCGGTCGCTGATCAGCACCACGCACGAGGGGGCGCCGGACTCGACGAGTCCGGCGCCCTCCCGTGAGCCGGGACACCGACCGGCGTACACCCCCACGGCCGAGACCCGGCCCCACGCCGCTGAGCATGGTCGAAGACGACCCTGCCCGCGGGACCCAGTACCCTTGCTGCTCGGGCCGCCCGATCGGACGACCAGCAGCACGAACCACCACACCGGAGAGGCACCCATCGCCCATGGTGAGTTTCATCGCGAGACGGATCCTCGTCTCGGTCCTCATCCTCATCGCCGCGTCGTTCATCATGTACAACCTGGCGGCGATCGCGGGGAACCCCCTGCAGGACCTCCAACAGAGCAACTCGCCGAACCGTGAGCAGCTCATCGCCGCACGAGTCGCAGCGCAGCACCTCGACCTGATCCCGCCGCTCCGCTGGGGTCTGTGGATCAGCGGCGTCGGCAAGTGCGTCATCGGTCAGTGCGACCTCGGCGTGACGTTCCAGAACCAGCCGGTCGCCCAGCTGCTCCCGCAGGCCGTCGGGTCGACCATCCAGCTGGTGACGTTCTCGTTCGTCCTCGCCATCATCTTCGGCATCGGTCTCGGCGTCGTGACCGCGCTGCGCGTCTACTCGGGCTTCGACTACTCGATCACCCTGGTCAGCTTCTTCCTCTACTCGCTGCCGTCCTTCCTGATGGCCGTGCTCCTGAAGTCGTTTATCGCGCTCGACTACAACAACTTCCTCGTCGACCCGAGGATCCCGCCGGTCAACCTCGTCGTGATCGCCGTCGTCGTCGGTCTCGTCATCCAGTTGATCGTCGGCGGCATCCTGAAGCGTCGCCTGATCGTCTTCGCGGTCAGCGCGGTCGTGACCGCTGGCATGCTCCTG